>JAGTUY010000312.1 GCA_018224455.1 Desulfosarcina sp. | reverse complement strand
GGCTGGCACCGTCCATCATCGCCGCTTCATCCAGGTCCATGGGAATCGACATAATGAACTGGCGGATCAAAAACACATTCGTACCCCAGGAGAAGAACGCCGGCACCATCAACGGCAGCCAGGTGCCGACCCAGCCAATCTGGAGATAGAAAAAATAAGTGGGGATCAAGACCACCGCACCGGGCAAAATCACCGTGGAGAGCATCAGCATAAACAGCACATTCTTCTTGGGGATGCGGAAGCGGGCAAAGCCATACGCCACCAACGCCGAAGAAAACACCGCGCCAAAGGTGGTGATGCCGGCATATTTAACTGTGTTCCACAGCAGCCTGGGGAAATTAATCGTGTCCCATGCCGTTCTGAAATTTTGCCACTGCGGATCGAATTCCCAGTCTCGCTCCAACGATCGCCAGGCGCCTTGCCAGGTGATCAACCCGGCTTCCGGATTGTCCGGATCAACGAATTGGCTTTCCTGGCGTCCTTTGACCACCAGCGCCAGGCTCTGGACCTTATCATCAATAGGTACCAGGTAGATATCGTAGGGTTTTCCCTCATACTCAAATTGTGCTTCTGTGGCAGGCCACCAGGGCGCCCCAGTTTTGCTGAATTGTGCATCCGTCTTCAACGCCGTCACAATGCCATATACTAAGGGGATTAAGAATACAATCAAAATCGCCAGGGCTAAACTGGTCACCAGGGCAGCGGTAATGCGATTACGAGCTTTGCGCGACAGAGATTTTCGTTTTTTTAGCGTATTGTCGCTCATTTACGTTCCTCCTGTGCATAATACACCCAGTATTTTGCGGTGCCAAATAAGCCAATCGTCAGAATCAAAGAGAAGATGAACATCAACCAGGCCAGCGTTGCGCCGTAGCCCATGTTGAAGAAGGTAAAGGATTGCTTATAAAAATAGATCATATAGAAACGCGTCATCCCCTGGGGAAAGCCGTCCCCCCCGGTGAGCACAAAGGGCGCCAGGAAATACTGCAATGAGCCAATCACACCTAACACCAGCTGGTAAAAAATGACCGACGTGATCATGGGAATGGTGATCTTGAACAAGCGCGTTAACCAGCTGGCGCCGTCAATTTCAGCGGCCTCATACAGCTCGGTCGGCACACCCTGTAAGCCGGCCAGGAAGATGATCATGGCGTTGCCGACCCCCCACAGGCCGAACATCGTGTAGGCAAAATATACCAGCTTGGGATCCGCCAGCCAGCGTATCCCCTGGGTGCCGACCGCCTTGATGCCCGTCAATTGTTCAATGAACACATTGATCCACCCCGTCTGTTCATTCAAGACACCATTCCAGATCAAAACAGTGGCGATAGCGGGGATCATCGAAGGCAAATAAAACAGGGTGCGGTACAGCGTTTTTCCAATCACATTTTTCGAGTTGAGGATAATCGCCAGGAACAGGGCAAAGCCCAAACCGATCGGCAGGGAAATCGCTGCAAAATGCAGCGTCCGGGTAAAGGACAGCCGCACTTCCTGATCCACTATGATGGCCCGCTGCCAGTTGGTAAGCCCAATGAAAATGGATTCTTCTGGCACAGCAGGATTAAATCGCAACAATGAAAATCCAAATGAGGCCAGCATCGGCAATAAATAAAACAGCAAAAAACCGATCATCCACGGGCTCAGGAAGAATAACCCCCAGCGGGCTTCCTTTTTGCGGATATCGGTCATCGGCTGTTTGGTTTCTTTTTTTAATGATTGTGCAGCTTCGAACATAGCCATTAAATCACCTCAAATTTGATCTATTTCAGCCTGGGCGAAAGCCCAGGCTGAAATTTAACTTATTTAATTGTGAATTTATTGTCCTGCGACGTACGCATCAAAGATCGCTTGCAAATCCACGCGAAGCGCTGCAATTTCTGCGTCCATATCCAAACCAGGGGTATTGGCTGCTTTGTTCCAGAATTCGTTGTAACGATCTGTGGACTCCAAGAAGGAGGGCATAAAGCTCTCGTGGTTGGGGTTGTCGGCATAAGCGATGCTGTCGACCACAACATCCCAGTTGATCGTCTTTCCGGGGAAGTTCTCCGCAGTGTACTCTTCAAAATAGGCATCTTGCACTGAGAGACGGGCGGGCATACCACCATAAATTTTCAGCAGTTCTGGTGCCACCTCTTCACTAAGCAGGTAAGTTAGGACGACAAAGGCGGCATCCGGGTTCTTGCTGCTCTTGGGGATGCTGAAGGTATCGGCATGCATTTTCGAGGTAATTGTGCCCTCATATGCAGGGGTCGCACCCAAATCCCACTCAAAACCGACCTCGCCTAAAGCCCAGGGGGCCACGTACCACATGTGCATGTGAATCATGGCCAGGTTACCACCCGAGAAGGGACCGCCGGGTCCTTGCAGGAAGTCCGCACCACCGTAGGGGCCGTTGGGGATGAACCAGTCATTCCACCAGCCGTCATAGGTCCATTTCCAGGCCGCTTCCCAGGGTTCCGGGATTTGTGCTGTCACGCCGTCATCAGCCAAAAAATCGCCAGCGCCGAAGAAAGTGCCGATACCGCGCGGGTCCGTCCACTGGTTCATGAAACCAAACTGGACGATATTTTCCGGATCAAATTCTTCCATGGTGGCATCATTGCCGTTGGCATCGACCGTCAACATCATGGCAACTTCTTCAAGGGTGTCCATGTTCCATTCCACTTCGGTGCCATCTGGCATGACATAAGCCTCGCCGTATTGGGCAGGCGGGTAGTTCAACCCAGCTTCATCAAACAGGTCAAAGTTGTACATCATAAAGGACGGGAAGATGCCAAAGGGAAGACCCAACTGGCCCTCTTCCTTAACCATGTAGAAATCAACCATTGACGGGTCGAAGTCGCTCAGGTCATAATCATACTGGTCAATGTAGGGTTGCAGGTCCAACCAGGCGCCAAAAAAGCTGTCACGGCCGCGAATGCCAACCGGGCCAACAATATCCGGTGCGTTGCCGGCGGCAATCTGGGTGGCCAGGGTGTCATAGGCAACGTCGTTTGGAACGATTTCCAGGACCAGTTCAATCTCATCCTGTGAAGCGTTGAACGCTTCCACAATCGCCTCTTGACGAACAATTTGGGGCTCATCAGAACCCGCGCCCAAACCCACGAACCAACGCACAGTACCCGACGGTTGCTCTACTACGGGTTCAACCACAGCCGGTTCATCAATGGCCGGTTCTTCAACTTCTGGTGCTGCCGTTGGTCCACAAGCGGCCAACACCATACTCAGAATGAGTAAAAAACTAAAAACGAACAACTTGCTTTTCATGAAATTTTTTCTCCTTATTTTTATTTGTAATTTCCTTTGAACTAAAACCTGATCGTGTTGTGCTTAATGATCGAGGTTTTTCAAAGTTGGTTGGCGTCCGCGCCCCAATTGGATTGGATGCCATTTTCTTTCTATTTCATATTCGCGTCACCGATAACCATCACCTCCTTCTTTAAAACTATCATAAAACTGACAATTAATCAATCACCCAAAAACTCTTCAAGATTTGCTGCCACAAGAAGACCGTACGATCAATTTCGTGTCTAAGATGATATGCTGCGGAAAATCAGTACCATTTTCAATCAACTCTATCAACACCTCCACAGCCCTGACGCCCGTTTCAATCACCGGTTGTCGGATGGTGGTCAATTCCAAATCCGTGATTGTTGATAATGGAATATCATCAAACCCAACGATAGCAACATCGTCCGGCACACGTCTGCCACTTTCTTGGATGGCTCGAATCGCGCCGATTGCCATCACATCGGAAGCAACAAACACGGCATCCGGATTTTCGCGGAGCAGGGTTTGCATACTGTAATAGCCTCCCTGCTCCGTAAAGTCACCTTCAACGATTAACTTTTCATTTTTC
>JAGTUY010000311.1 GCA_018224455.1 Desulfosarcina sp. | reverse complement strand
TCGTCGGGATGGGCGATTTCGATGAGGGCCTGGGCCCGTTCCCGCAGGGTTCTGCCGGAAAGGGAGGCAATGCCGTATTCGGTGGCGATCATGTTGACCGAGTCGGGCAGGTTCAGCTGGTTGGGCATTTCTTCGATGGAGATGCGAACGTTGTTTTTTCCCTTGAGGTTGCGGCTGGGCAGGGCGAAAATGGTGAATCCGCCCGGCGATATCTCCGCGCCGTTGAGAAAATCCATGGCCTGGCCCGGTCCGGAGGTGACCTGACCCTTACCGGCGTGCATGGCAATGCGACCGGACAAGTCCACCTTGCGGGCCGGGAAGATCGTTACGAATCTGGGGTTTCGGCCGATCTCCATGGGATTGAAGACCTTGTCGATGCTCTGAAATTCCACCAGGGGGTTGCAGTCCAGCCAACGCATCAGTTCGGCAGAGCCCATGGCGTAGCAGGTTAGCGATTTCCCGCGATAGGTTTTTTTACGTCGGTTGGAGACTGCACCACTTTTGATCAGGGTCATGACCGCATCGGTGATAAAGGGGGTGTGAATGCCCAGATCCTTCTTTCCGGCCAGGTGTCGGGGCAGGGCGTCGAACAGGGGGCCGAAGGTGAACCCCAGGCAACTGCCGTCTTCGATCACCGAGGCCACGTTGGCCGCCACGCGGTCAAAGACGTCATCCACCGGCCAGAGGGAGAACAGCGGCGGCGGCTCGGTGCTTTCCACCAGCAGGTCAAATTGATCCACGGAAACGAAAGTGTCGCCATAGGTGCGGGGAATGTCGGCGTTGATTTCCCCGATGACCACCGACGCCTGGGCCATGACCAGCCGCCCCACGTCCACGGCGATGCCCAGCGAGCAGAGACCGTTCTCATCCGGCGGGGTGATCTGGATCAGGGCTACATCCATAGGCAGCTGCCGGCCTTTGATCAGCCACGGAATGGCGGAGAAACGGCTGGGGATCAGGTCCACCCGTCCGGCGGTGATGGCCTCGCTGGCCACCCAGCCGGAGAAAAAGGTTTTCAGCCGGTACTTGTTGGTGCGAAGCTCTTCCAGGGAGATGACATCACCGAAGCTGAGGATCTGGATCAGGGTAAGGTCTTGAAGGTTCAGGGCATCCGAGGCCATGAGGCGCTTGACCAGGGTGCGGGGCTCTGCGGCACCGGTACCCAGGAAAATGTTCATTCCCGGTTCGATGCGGGCCAGGGCCTGATCAGGCGTCGCCCGTTTTTTGTGCCAGTCGGTGGTCGGTGAGGCGGTCATATTTTCTCCATTGCGCAAGGACAACGGCAAGCCAATTTCCATCGGCTTCCAGATGTGAATAAAGGGTTCGAGGACTCCAGGGTACAACGTTTTGAAATAAACCATCAGCCTTGAAAAAACAATCGACGTCTCAATTATCGGGTGCTATGAGACCTCCTGTCAGCTGTCTACCGTCACATGACCAGTCACAAGAGGAAACCATCGCCATGCAATACGATTTTGACCGCGAGATCAACCGCAAAGACACCCAATCCGCCAAATGGGGCGTCATCCAGGATCCCGGCAACCCGTCGCGATGGCATGCCACCGACGACTACTACGGTGAAGACCGGGTCCTGCCCCTGTGGGTGGCGGACATGGATTTTCCTGCTCCCCAGCCGGTGGTGGATGCCTTGGTCCGGCGCGCGCAACACGGCATTTACGGCTACACGATCCGGACGGCAGCCCACGACCGAGCCGTTGTGGATTGGATGAAACGTCGCCATGGCTGGGCGATCGAACCGGGCTGGATCGTCTCCACCCCAGGGGTGGTGCCGGCGGTCAATTTTCTCGTGCGGTCGTTCACCCAACCGGGTGAGAAGGTGCTGGTTCAGCAGCCGGTCTACTATCCTTTTTTCAATGCCATTGAAAACAACGGCGCCGAGATTCTTTCCAGCAGCCTGATCCTTGACCGGGACCGCTACGAAATGGATTTCGACGACTTCGAAAACAAAGCGGCAGATCCGGCGACCACGCTCTATATCCTGTGCAGCCCGCACAACCCGGTGGGCCGGGTGTGGACCCGTGAAGAACTGATCCGCGTCGGAGAGATCTGCCTGAAGCACCGGGTGCTGGTGGTTGCCGACGAGATCCACGCCGACCTGATTTACAGGGGCGTCACCTTCACGCCTTTTGCCGCCATCAGCGAAGCGATGGCCCACAACACGGTGGTCTGCACGGCTCCCAGCAAAACCTTCAACCTGGCCGGCCTGCACACCTCCAACATCATCATCCCCAACGACCGGTTGAGACACCGCCTCCAGCAGACCCTCAACAGTTGCGGCATGGGCAAGTGGGCGTCTCCATTCGGTGTGCTGGCCTGCGAGACCGCTTACCGGGAAGGGGAGCCATGGCTGGAGCAGGTGATGGCGTATATCGAAGGCAACCTGGACTATCTTCAGGGCTTCATCGACGAGCATGTCCCAGACATCCGGGTCATCCGACCCGAAGGGACCTACCTGGTGTGGCTGGACTGCCGGGGACTGGGGCTGGACAAGTGGGCGCTCAAGCACCTGATGCTCGGAAAAGCGCGGGTTTTTATGGACGAAGGGTTTATCTTCGGGCCCGAAGGTGACGGATTCGAGCGAATCAACATCGCCTGCCCGCGGTCGATTCTGCAGGACGCCCTGGCGCGTATCCGGCGGGCGGTTACCGGTTGAACATCACAAAGCCAGCCAGGATCAGCGCCATGCCCGCCATGTGAAAGGGCTTCAGGGATTCTCCCAGGAAAATGATGGCCAGGATGGCTGCAAAGACGGGGATCAGGTTGATGAACAAGCCGGTGCGGTTGGCGCCGATGACGGCCACCCCGCGGTTCCAGCAAAAATAGGCCACGATGGATGGAAAAAGGGCCACATAGGCGATGCTGCCGGCCACGCCGGGGGTCAGTGTGAATGTCCCCACGGCCGATATTTCCCACAGGTAGAGCGGCAGCAGCCCCAGGCACCCGAGACCGAAGGTATAGGTCAGAAAGCTCATGGGATGCATGTTCGGCCGTTTGGGCAAGAGGGCCGAGTAGAGTGCATAAAGGACCACCGCTACAATCATCAGCAGGTCTCCCTGTGCCAGGGCCAGGTCTATCAATGCCTGCCAGCGGCCCTTGAGCACCACGACCCCGGCACCGACGACGCATAGCATCACCCCGGCAGCCTGAATCCCGGAGACCCGCTCTCCATATAGAATCAGGGAAATAACAATGATGACCGCCGGCATGGTGGTCTGGATCAGGGCACCGTTGATGGCCGTCGTGGTGTGCATGGCCGTGTAAAGCAGGGTGTTGAAAATGGTGACCCCGAACAGGGCGAGCAGCCCCAATATTTTCCACCCGGCCAGGGCCGTTTTCCAGTCGCGTTTGACGTAGGGCCAGGTCAGGGGCAAAAGAACCATAAAGGCCACCATCCATCGCCAGAAGGCCAGTGAAACCGGGGGAATCAACTCGGCCACGCCCTTGGCCAGCACGATATTGCCTGCCCAGCACATGGGTGCCACGGCCACCATGAGCAACGCGGGAAGATTGGATTTAGGGCTTGCTTGCATGCGTGCTGCCGGTCTCCGTTGAACCCCGATAGCGAGCGCTAACCTGGGGTTAGCGCTCAAAACGGGATGAGGGACGCCGTCTGGCGACACTCGCTAAGAATCACGACCTTGTACCGGAACCCACGGGCTTTTGCAAGGTGCCCGGCGTCGACGGAAAGCGCAGTGTCCGTCAGTGGATCGTCGAACCTTCGTCAGATCCCGGATGCCAGGTGGTCTGCGGTTATTTTGACTTCCCTTGCCGGGTGTTTGCGCTGGTATTCCCTCACCTCCGCCAGCCAACTGGCGCCGCCTTGCCTTCGCGGTGAAGTGCGTTGACACCGACTTCGGTTTGCGTCATAACTCCGGGAGCAACCATCCACGGAAAAACCAGCCACGATCAACAAGGGAGGAACCACCATGAAGCAGGGCAAATGCCCCAAATGCGGGTCAGTCAATATCTATTCGGCCGAAGACCTTCCCCTGAAAAGCGGGCCCTTCGGCAGCAACTCCATTCCCATCAGCCTGACGGCCATGGCCGCCCTGGACAACTATGTGTGCGCGGACTGCGGCCTGGTTGAGAGCTACGTGGCCGACGATTACATGCTGAAGAAAATTTCCCAAAAATGGACGCCGGTGAATGACACGGCAGATCAAAAGGATTGATTTTTCAACATCGCCAATCAACATTATTACAGGAATGATTGCCAATAGGTAACCCGATGCCGTTTCCCTTTTCCAGCAGCCGCATCAGCGGCATTCGCCATTTCGGCCTGATCTCGCGCGTGCTTATCAAACACGGCATGGGTGAAGTCGCCGATCGACTGAGGGGGCGAACCGGCAGCAAGATCAAAACCGGCCTCCCCGATCCGGTGCGCATTCGTCGCACCCTGGAGGAACTGGGACCCAGCTTCATCAAGCTGGGCCAGCTCATGAGCACGCGCGGCGACCTCTTTCCCCCGGAATATATCGATGAATTTTCCAAACTGCAGGATCAGGTCCCGCCGGTGCCTTTCGAGGGCATCCGCCGGCTGATCGAGGCCGAGCTGGGACAACCGCCGGATCAGCTGTTCAAAAGCATTGATCAGACGGCCATGGCCGCCGCGTCCGTGGCCCAGGTGCACAGCGCGCATTTGAAAACCGGTGAGAAGGTGGCCGTCAAGGTGATCCGGCCGGGAATCGAAAAGCGCATCCGCAAAGACATTCAGCTCATGTACTACTTCGCCGCCCGGTTCGAACGACGCTTCGATCTGGGCCGCATCGTCGGCGCAGTCAACCTGGTCAAGGAGTTTGAACGCACCATTTTCCGCGAACTGGACATGCTCATCGAGGCCGGCAACATCGAGCGCTTCACCCGCAGCTTCAAGGATATCGATGAGATATATATTCCCAAGGTGTATTGGGACTTCACGGCCAAGTCGGTGCTGGTGATGGAGCACATCGATGGGATCAAGATGGATCGCGTCGACGAAATCCGGCGCCACGGCATCGACCCCCAGGACGTGGCCATGATCGGCTTGCGGTCTTTTTCCCGCCAACTTATGGCCGCCGGCATCTTTCACGCCGACCCCCACCCGGGCAACACCCTCGTCATGCACGACGGCCGGGTGAGCCTGGTGGATTTCGGCATCGTCGGCTACCTGGACGAAGAGACCATGATGCAGATCGCCCATCTGTTTCTGGGTTTTGCCGAGCACGACTACGACATGGTTATGGAGGCCTTCGAGGCCGCCGGCCTGCTGGATCCCCGGACCATGGATCTGAACAGCTTCCGCATGGACCTCAAGGACATGGCCGAGCCCTTTTACGGGCGTTCACTGAAGACCATTTCGGTCAAGGATGTCTACTACCAGACCATGCGGCTGGTATACAAGTACCGCATCCGACTGCCCCGCAACCTGCTATTGCTTTTCAAGACCTTCATCCAGACCGAAGCCCTGGGCAAGATCCTGGGCTCCGAGGCCAGTTTGCTGGAGGTGACCCGGCCCTACGCCAAGAAGTTGTTGCAGCAGGGCTACGAAGCCCACAAAGTCTTCAAAAATGTGGGCCGGGACACAAAGCTGTTCGGCGGCTATCTGCGCCAGATGCCCCACCTGGCCCACGGTCTGATCAAACGTCTGGCCACGGAAACACCCAAATTCGAGATCGCCCACACCGGCCTTGAAGACACATCCAGAAAGTTCGAAAAAGGCATCAACCGACTCACCCTGGGTCTGGTGATCGCCGCTTCGCTGATCGCCGCCTCCCTGATTCTCAACTCCACCAGCAAAGTACTGCTCTTCGAGGTCGACTTTTTCGGTGTACAGACCCTTTCCGTCACCGATGTGCTGGGATTCTCCGGCTATTTGATTGCCACGTTCCTGGGCCTGTGGCTGGTTTTTTCGATTGTGCGCTCGGGTAAACTCTAGCCTTATTTGACTGGATCTAAAAAACGGCCGCTTTAATATCCGTCAATTGCCCATTGCCATTGGCTTGCCGGTTGAGATAGGCTGATTTAAAATCGGACTATCAATCAGGAGGGCCTATGCTGCTGAACCGAAAAACGGTGCTGATCGTCGATCCGTCACCGATCTTCCGGCGAAAACTGAAAGTGACCATCCAGACCAACGAAACCCCGGTGGACGTCATCGAAGCAGATAATACCGGCCAGGCGGAGGTCATCTTAAGCAATCAACAGATAGATGTTGTTTTTCTGGATATCGGGTTTCCGCAGGAGCAGGTCGTCCAGTTGATCGACGCCATCGACGGTGCGGCAGGGGATATGCGCCTGGTGGTGCTGGCCGGCCATGACGCTATGGCCGCCCAGGCGGCCGGACTGCGGGACAGAGCGGACGCTTTTCTTCCCAAGGAACAGGCTGTCGGGTTGCGACTGGCCGATGTGATCCGTGAAATGATCCGGCGCAGCTGAAACCCCTGCGCCTTGACAAACGGACCGATTATTTCGCACCGGGAAAAAACCGACCCCGCCATCACGGATCGGGTCAGGCGATCAGGGGCTTGAGCATGTAGATGATGTCACTCTCCCTGGACGGATAAGGGGTCATGACGCTCTGGCGGTAGAGCGTTTCGACGGGGATGCGGTTGTGCATGGCCAGGGTGCAGGTATTGATCAACCCGGCGGCGTTGTCCGACAGAACATGGGCCCCCAACAGCTGCCCCTTCTCGTCCGCCAACACCTTATAAGCCGCCGATTTCATCCCCACGCGCTTGTAAGTTGGCCAGGTGAGGTTTTTGCCGACACTTTTTTTATAGACCACGCCCGCTTCCTCAAGCGCCTCTTCCGTGGCACCCACCATCCCGTACTGGGGATAGGTGAACAGCACCGACGGCACGGCTGTGTAGTCCATGCGATCTTCATTTTGATCGCCCCTATGGCGGCTGACAATGCCGGCGGCCGCCACCTGCGCCTCGGCGTCCGCCACCCGGGCTAACTGGATGGTGGCGGCGCAGTCGCCCACGGCGTAAACGTGAGCATTCGTCGTGACCATTTTCTGGTTGACGGTGATACCTCGCCGTGTCGATTCGATCCCCGCCTTTTCCAGATCAAGGCCCGACAGGTCCGGCGTCCGGCCGGCGCCATGGACCACGAGATCGGCGTCAAAGCGGCGGCCATCTTTGGTCGTGACCCTGAAGGCGTCACCGGTCTTTTCGATCGCGGTGATATTCACATCGCAGAGAGTCTCGATGCCTTCCGGCGCGGATGCTTCCGTCAGCAGGCCAACCATCTCCCCGTCAAAAGGCCCGAGTGGGCGGGGGCCCACCTCCAGAATCGTGCAGCGGGTATCCGTTGGCCCCAGCCGGACGGCAAAATGGGCGAACTCGAAGGAGATAAAGCCCCCCCCGATGAAAAGGATTCGGCGGGGCAGCCGGTCCAACTCCAAAAATTCACTACTGGTGACCATATGCTGCGCGCCGTCCATGGGCAATTGCATGGGAACCGCACCGGTGGCCACAACGATAAAGCGGGCCGACAGTTGCTGATGGTCCACGCAGATGGACTGCCGGTCCATGAATCGGGCACGGCCCCCTATCAAATCGATGCCGGCTTGTTTCAGTCCGTTGACCGTATTGTCAGGCACCCGCGACGTAAACCGGTTTTTGGCGTCACGCAGATCACGCCAGCTGGCAACGGCTGCGGAGGTGATCCCGATACCGGAAAGATGGCGGGATCGGGCCACGGTCTCGACACCTTCGTAGAACCATTTTTTGGCCTGGCAGCCGCTGAGCGCGCAGGTCCCCCCGGGCCGCCGGCTGTGCTCCACCATTCCCACGGTCAGGCCGTGGCGATTCAGTTCGTAGGCGGCGGTTTGGCCGGCGGTGCCGGAGCCGATTACCAATGCGTCATACTG
>JAGTUY010000310.1 GCA_018224455.1 Desulfosarcina sp. | reverse complement strand
TCACCGGGCCACCAGCGGATTGATGATCCAGGAGTGGCTCCGGGAACTGGGTATGCCCGCCTACGCCCGGCCGATGGCCTTCTCCTCCATGCTGGATCAGATAAAAGGCAATCACGACTTTGACGCCTTCATCATGGGTTATGGACGTCTGCGCCTGGATCCGGACTACGTGCGCAACCTGTTTCACTCTGACAATGACAAGTCCGGGGGTTGGAACATGAGCGGGTACCGCAATTCCACCTTCGATGGGCTGGCCGACCGGTCTACTTCCGAGATGGATCCCCTCAAACGGCAGGCACTGGTCATGGAGATGCAGAGACTGATCGCCCGCGACCTGCCCTATTTGCCCCTGTACAAGCCCTCCGTGGTGGAGGCGGTGCGCACGGACCGCTTCGACGGCTGGGTGGATATGCTGGAAGGGATCGGCAACATCTGGTCCATGGTCCAGGTCAAACCGGTGAACAACGATGGGGCTTAAACGATTCATTATCAGACGGCTGGTGGAGATCGCCGTGATCTTTTTCGTGATCATGACGCTACTCTTCGTCCTGTTCCGACTGGCACCGGGGGACCCGGTGTCCCGGATGGTGGATCCCTCCATGACGCCTGAGGACGCCCGTCTGCTCATGGCGAGTATGGGGCTGGATCAGCCCGTTTGGACCCAATACCTCTACTATTTGAAGAACGCGGCCACCGGTAACTTGGGGGTGTCTTTCCACTACGGCGAACCGGTGACCCATATCTTAATGAACCGGCTGCCCAACACCATTCTGCTCTTTACCACATCCATCATTATTTCGGCCCTGCTGGGTGTGTTTCTGGGGAAAATCGCCGCCTGGAAACGCGGTGAGCGAACCGACACGCTGATGACGATCGGGGCGCTTTTCTGCCATACCTTGTTTCTGCCCTGGCTGGCCCTGATCATGATCTGGTTTTTCGCATACTGGGTCGGCTGGTTCCCCATCACCGGGATGGTCTCGCCGGAGGTGTGGATCGATCCCGATGCCGGTTTCATGGTCAAGGCCCTGGATGTGCTTCACCACATGGCCCTGCCGCTGATGACCTTGGTCCTGATCCATTTCGGCAGCTACCTGCTGGTGATGCGCAGCAGCATGCTCGAAACACTGAAAGACGATTATATCATCACCGCCCGGGCCAAAGGCTTGGATGAAAAAACCATCCGGGACCACCACGCGGCGCCCAATGCGGCGCTGCCCGTGGTGACCAGCGTGGGGTTAAGCCTGGCCTTTTCCATCAACGGCGGCGCCTTGACCGAAACGGTATTCACCTGGCCGGGCCTTGGGCGAGAACTGGTTTTCTCGGTCAGCCACGCCGACTACCCCCTGGCCCAGGCTTCCTTTCTGCTCATAGCCATCGTGGTGCTGCTGGCAAACCTGGTGGTTGACGTGCTCTACGCCTACCTAGACCCGAGGATAAGATACTGATATGTCGGATAAAAATATCTCATCTCCGACGCGGGGAAACACGTCCTGCCACGCAGCCGACAGGCACCGGTCCCACTGGGTGGAACGTTTTCTGGACGGTTGGTCGGTCTACCGAAAAAACACCATCGGTCGCATCGGGTTGACCCTGCTTGGACTTTTCGCCCTCATGGCCTTGGTCAGCTTTATCCCGCAATGGGTGAGTCCCATCTACCACCCCATGACCGGTGTGGACCCGCTGATTTCCCACAGCACCGGCCCCAGCATGCGGCACTGGCTGGGTACCGATTACATTGGCCGGGATATCTTCAGCCAGTTGTTGGCGGGCGCGCGCATCGCCTTCATGGTGGGCATCTCGTCGGCGTTGATCAGCATCCTGTTCGGCACCTCCATCGGCATGGTGGCCGGCTACGCGGGCCGGCGCACGGACCTGGTTCTCATGCGGCTGGCGGATATGATCATGGTCATGCCGACCCTGCTGGTCGTGCTGATATTGTCAGCCCTGTTCGGCCAGCTGAACATCTGGGTCATCGTGTTGGTGATCGCCCTGTTCCGCTGGCCCGGCGTTGCACGCGTGATCCGGTCCCAGACCCTGAGTCTGCGGCACCGTCCCTTCATCGAGGCGGCCCGGGTGTCCGGCGCCTCCCACCTGCGCATTATTTTCAGGCACATCCTGCCCAACGTGATGCCTCTGGCACTGTTATACATGACATTTCGGGTTACCTCGGCCATTATCATCGAGGCGGCCCTGGCATTCCTGGGGTTCGGGGATCCGGGCACGGTCAGCTGGGGGATGATGCTCCAGTGGGTGTGGAAGACGGGCCACATGTTCCAGGCCCCCTACTGGCTGCTGCCGCCGGGCATTTGCATTTCCCTGATCACCATGGCCTTTTATATGACCGGACGCGCCATGGACGACGTGCTGGATCCGCGCCTGCGCAAAGAGGAGACCCAAGCGTGACCACAGCATTGCTGGAAGTCGACAATCTGAGCATCGGCTACCGCACCGCCACCGGTATCAACCTGGCGGTGGACGGCGTATCCTTTCAGGTGGAGCGGGGCGGATCCCTGGGGCTGGTGGGTGAATCCGGGTGCGGAAAAACAACCATCGGTATGGGCCTGATGAGGCTGTTGGCGTCGAATGCAAGGATTGTTTCCGGGCAGGCTCTTTTTGAAGGCGAGGACCTGACCACCGTCAGCGAAAAAAGGATGCGCCAGATCCGATGGCGTCGGATCTCCATGATTTTCCAGGCAGCCATGAATGCGTTGAATCCCGTGCATCGGGTAGAGGACCAGATTGCCGAAGCCATCATGACCCATGAACCGGATCTGTCCAACCATGCCGTCGCTCACCGGTCGAAATCCCTGTTCGACCTGGTAAAGATTCCCGAGAGCAGGCTTCGGGATTATCCCCACCAGTTCTCCGGCGGGATGCGTCAGCGTGTGATCATTGCCATGGCGCTGGCCTGCAATCCCTCGCTGATCATTGCCGACGAGCCCACCACCGCTTTGGACGTCATTGTCCAGAATCAGATTCTGGGCGCCATCGGTACGTTTCAAAAAGAGATGAATATCGGCATGATCTTTATCTCCCACGACCTGGCCGTGGTAGCGGACGTGTGTACCCATATCGGCGTCATGCATGCAGGCAGTCTGGTGGAGTATGGCCTTCGGCAGGAGGTGTTGGACTGTCCGGGACACCCCTACACGCGGATGCTGGTGGGTTCCCTGCTCACCCTCTCGGATGAGCCGGCAGACCTTGCCGGTCTGGTCTGTCCCACGGTCGACAATGGGCCTGCCATGTCCGGCGGATGTCCGGTTCAAACCAATTGTCCGAATGCAACTGCCGCCTGCCTGCGTGGACAGGCCGATTGGGTGGCGCTGTCAAGGACCCACCGGGTGCGCTGCAAACATGCCGGGGAGCAATCTTGACATGAATACGCGCGTCAGTTCTCCGATCCTTTCGATGACCGACGTGACCAAAGTCTATCGTTCGGGCGATTCCTTGCTGGGGGCCTCCGGAAGCCGTGTCGTCGCCTTGGACCGTATCTCCCTGGACATCAATGCCGGTGAAATTTTCGGTCTGGTCGGGGAGAGCGGGAGTGGCAAAACAACGGCCAGCCGGCTGATTGTGGGTCTGGAAACGCCGGATGACGGCCGGATCCGATTCGACGGGAAGGACATTGTGGGCCTCAAAGGGCGGGCAAGGCGGGAATTTACCCGGCAGGTACAGGTGATCTTCCAGGACCCCTACCAGAGCCTCAATGCCCACCTCTCCATTTTTGATGCCGTGTGTGAACCGCTGGTTATCCATGGCATCGGCGACCGGGCATCGCGCCGGACGCGGGTCTGCGAAGCGCTCGAGACCGCTGAATTGACACCGCCGGAGGTCTATTTGAACCGATACCCCCACCAACTGTCTGGGGGACAGCGTCAGCGGGTGGCTATCGCCCGGGCCATGATCTTGGAACCCCGGTTTCTGATTGCCGACGAGCCGACCTCCATGCTGGATGCCTCCATCTCATTTCAGATATTCCGGCTGCTGCACCGCCTGCGGGAAACATTCGGCGTCACCATGCTGTTCATCACCCACAGCCTGGCGGCGGCCCGAAACCTGTGCGACCGGGTAGGGGTGATTTACCGGGGGCGGCTGGTGGAGCTGGGTACGGCCCGTGAGACCATCATGCATCCGCGACATCCTTACACCAAAGCGCTGTTGGACGCTCACCCTCGCTACGGTGGCAGCAACCATCACGGGTTCGGCACCCTGCTTGACGTCGAACGACCCCGACCGGAAACCGACCACTGTTTGTTCTACCCTCGCTGCCGTCTGGCCGTGGAAAATACCTGCAATCTGCAGGCCCCTAAAATGAAAAACCTGGACGCCGCCCACCGAGTCTCCTGTTTCCTTTTTTAACCAATGCCCATCGTTGCCTGGATCGGTTTCAGGACTTATCTTCGACTTTGTGTCAATTAATTCTATACGCGCCCGGTCGGCCTCCACTGTTATCCGGTATCATGCCCATGAAAACAAAACCATCACCCCAACAACCTGAAAAGCCGTCGAAGGATCAGGGGATACGCGAGATCCTGCTGGCTGGTGTCTTCTGGCGGATTCTGGTTATCGAGATGATTCTGCTGGTTTGGTCCGTGGTCTACAAAATGGTTGCCGAGGATGCCAGCGGTGCGGACCTGATGTGGTACGCCTTGCGCATCATTTTGCTGGTGGTCATCATCATCATGTTCATGATGATCTCCCTGCGCCGTTTTCTGGAACGGAAAATTATCCGGCCCATGGAGGCCGTCGCCGAGGGAAATCGACGGCTGGATGTGGCTCATCCCGAGGTGAACAACGTGCCCCTGGACGATGATGTGGCCGTGGAAATCCGGGAGATCGTTGCCACCCGGGCCAAGATGCTGAAGGCCATACTGGACGTCTCCAATCAGCGGCTTCAGCTGGTCACTTTTATCAAGGACACCTTCGGTCGCTATCTGAGCCGCAAGATCGTCGACGAGATACTGGAGTCCCCCGACGGGCGGCGGATCGGCGGTCGTCGGCAGACGGTGACCGCGCTCATGTCCGACCTGCGGGGCTTTTCCGATCTGTCCGATTCCAGAGACCCGGAGGAGATGGTCCGGATACTCAACCGCTACCTGGAGGCCATGACCCAGGTCATTGAGCGATATGACGGCGTGATCGACGAATTTATCGGCGATGCCATCCTCACCGTGTTCGGTATACCCGAGGAGAAAGCCGATGATCCGAATCGCGCCGTTGCCTGTGCGCTGGCCATGCAGCAGACCCTGGCCGATCTGAACCTGGATTTCGTGGCCGACGGCCTGCCTCCCCTGGAGATGGGGATCGGGATCAACACCGGCCCGGTGGTCGTGGGAAACCTGGGCTCCGAAGCCAGGACCAAATACGGCATTGTCGGCGCGGTGGTCAATGTCGCATCGCGCATCGAATCCAACACCGTTGGTGGACAGGTGCTGGTGGGTGAGGCCACTTACGCAAAGGTCAGTACACAGGTGGCGGCGGAACCGCCCATGACTGTTATGATGAAGGGCCTCAAGCGCCCCCTGGTCTGCTACCCGGTGACCGCCATCGGTCCGCCTTACGATGTCCGATTCAACCTTAAAACTCCCGATCCGTTGGTCGAGATCCGCCTGCCGCTGCAACTGTGGCGCCTGGAGGGCAAAAAGGTAGCTGCCGGCCCCAT
>JAGTUY010000309.1 GCA_018224455.1 Desulfosarcina sp. | reverse complement strand
CCGTCAGCTTTCAGCCAATTTCGCCCGATAGAGCCTCAGGCTGTTGGCAACCACCGTGATGCTAGAAAAGGCCATGGCCAGGGCGGCTAAGATGGGGTGCAGCTGCCGCAGCATCATGGGCAGGCCGTCAAAGGGGAAAAGGACGCCGGCAGCCACCGGGATCAATATGGCATTGTAAAAAAAAGCCCAGAAGAGGTTCTGGCGGATGGTCCTCATGGTGGCCCGGCTCAGTGCGATGGCCCTGGGAACACCGCTGAGCGAACCGGCCGCCAGGATCACGTCGGCCGTTTCGATGGCCACGTCGGTGCCTGTACCAATGGCGAATCCCACGTCGGCCTGGGCCAAGGCCGGTGCATCGTTGATGCCGTCGCCCACCATGGCCACGGTTTTTCCAGCCGCCTGCAGCGTTTTGACCCGCAGGGCTTTGTCTTCCGGCCGGACCTCGGCCGCCACATGGTCCACACCGGCCTGCCGGCCGATCGTCTCGGCGGCCTGGCGGTTGTCTCCGGTGAGCATCACCGTCTCAAGGCCCAGCCGCTTCAACCGGGAGATGGCCGCCGGGGAGTCTGTCTTGATGCGATCCGATACGCAGATTAGCCCCAGCAGGCGATCCGCTTCCACGGCTACCATTACCGTTTTCCCCTGGGCCTGAAAAACCGATATCCGTTCGGCCATCGCCGCGGAAACCAGTCCTGAGCGCTCGTCAAACCAGTACGGCTTGCCCACCCTCACCAGGTGTCCGTTTATCCGGGCTTCGACCCCGTCACCGCCGTGGGCCTTGAAGGCCTGGGGCGTTGCCAGTGTCAGACCCGATGCCTCGGCTTTCCTGACCACCGCCCGGCCCAGGGGGTGCTCAGATC
This sequence comes from Desulfosarcina sp., assembly GCA_018224455.1. Lineage (GTDB taxonomy): Bacteria > Desulfobacterota > Desulfobacteria > Desulfobacterales > Desulfosarcinaceae > Desulfosarcina. The sequence continues at coordinate 5,416 of JAGTUY010000309.1, read as the reverse complement.
CTTTTTCCACCGAAGCGGCCAGCATCATCAGTTCGTTTTCCGTCACCCCGTTGCCGGCATCGGGAACCAGGTCGGTGACCACCGGTTTACCTTCGGTGATCGTACCGGTTTTGTCCAGAACCACAGTGGACAAATGGGTGGCGCCCTCCAGTGCCCGACTGTTTTTGAAGAGCATACCCCGTTCGGCGCCCTTGCCGGTACCGGCCATGATCGCGGTGGGTGTGGCCAGACCCAGGGCACAGGGACAGGCGATGACCAGTACGGCCACCATGCGGATCATGGCGGTCACGAAATCGCCGGAGACGATCCACCAGACCGTGAAAACCATCAAGGCAATCACGATGATCGCCGGTACAAACACAGCGGCGACGCGATCAGCCAGGGCCTGGATGGGGGCCTTGCTGCCTTGGGCCTCTTGCACCAGGCGGATGATTTGGGCCAGCGCGGTTTCACGACCCACCCGGGTGGCTGTGAAGACGATGATCCCCTGGCCGTTGATGGTGCCGGCTGCCATGGTGTCGCCTGCTTTTTTGTCCACCGGAATGGGTTCTCCGGTGAGCATGGATTCGTCTACGGCCGAGGCGCCGTCGATGACCTGGCCGTCGACGGGGATGCGTTCGCCCGGTCGGACCAGGACCACCTCACCCACGCGCACCGCTTCGATGGGCGTTTCATGCTCGATCCCTTCACGGAGTACAGTGGCGGTTTTAGGGCGCATCCCCATGAGCTTGCGAATCGCACTGCCTGTTTTGCCCTTGGTTCGGGCTTCGAGCAGCTTGCCCATTTTAATCAGGGTGATGATGACTGCCGACGTCTCGAAATAGACATGCCCGCCCGTTGCTGACAGCAGCAACACGGCTAGGGAATAGGCGTAGGCGGTGGACGATCCCATGGCGACCAGGACGTCCATGTTGGCGCTCTTGTTGCGCAAGCTTTTCAAGCCACTGACATAATAGTCCCAGCCGGTGTAAAACTGGACGGGTGTCGCCAACACTAAAAATAACCAGTTGACCCAAGGCTGGTGGCTCCACGGTCCGGTGAGGCCAACATCCCTGGCCATGCTGGCCACAAACAGCGGCAGGGCGAAGGCGACGCCGACCATAAACTTGCGGGTCTGGTCGGCAATCTCCAGTTGCCGTGCGTTGGCTTCCACATCTTCCGGCTCCCCTTCCGGCTGAATCAGGGCGCCGAATCCGGCCTTTTCCACCGCCGACGCCAGGTCGTCAAGGGTGACCATGGACGGCAGATAGTCAACCGTCGCCCGTTCGGCAGCGATGTTCACGACAGCACTGACCACCCCCGGGACCTTCTTGCCTAGTGCCCGCTCCACGTTCATGGCGCAGTTGGCGCAGGTCATGCCCGTGACCGGAAAGTCAATGCGGGCAGTGGTGACGCTGAATCCGAGTTTTTCCACCTGCCGGACCAGATCAGACGGGGACACGGCGTGGGGATCGAAGGCCACCGAGGCCCGCTCGGCCGCAAAATTGACGTTGGCGTCGCTGACACCGGGGATCTTTTTAAGCCCACGGGCGATGTTCATGGCGCAGTTGGCGCAGGTCATGCCCGTGATGGGCAGGCTGAGGGTTTGGGAGGTCATTACTGGGCCGGATAGTTGATTTTCGTCAAGGTGGCCCGGATGCGTTCAATGGATGCCGGGGCGCCCCATTGGACGGTGACGGTTTTGGTTCCGGCGTCGGCTTTCACCGAGGTGACCCCTTCCATGTCGGCCAATTCGGTCTCGATGGCCGACACGCAGTGACCGCAGGAGATGTTTGGAATGGTCAGTGTCTCTTTAGACATAAAAGCTCCTTATGACTGCAGTTTGGTTTTTTTATGCCCATAAGTTAAGTGGCCGGAGGGTCGCTTGCAAGGCGTTCATGGTAAAATACCACAGCCGCTGAATGAAGGTTGGCGACCAGAAACCATCGTTCAGATGACGGAGGACAGCGGTCAGATTTCGGAATTCGGCCCTCCGTCCTCAGTTTTACCGGTGAGCCGCTCCAGGTTGTCCCGGGCAAAATCGATGGACGGATCCAGTTCCAAGGCCAGCCGGTAGTAGCGCACCGCATCGGCTTTTTTGCCCATGTCCCGGTAGTTGGAAGCGATGTTGGCATAGTCGATGGCCGAACTGGGATCCAAAGCGATGACCGTTTCAAAACTTTGGATGGCCGCTTCATGCTCTTTGCGCATAAAGTGGCAAAAGCCTTTGAGATTGTGTATATCGGTGCGTTCAGGATCCAGGGCTTCACCGCTGGCCAGCACGGCAAGCGCCTTCTCGTAGTCGCCCAGTTCTTTGTGGCAGACCCCCATGTAGGAGTAGATGCTGGGGATGTCCTGGTCGGCCGGCGACAGCTCAAGGGCCCGGGCAAGATGCAACAGGGCTGTTTGCGGGTCGCTGCGCTCCAGGTGGCAGCTGCCCAGATAGAACTGGATGAAATACTTGCCGGGCAGCCGCCGCTCCATCTCCATCAGCCGTCGGATGGCCTCGTCCGCACCGAAGCGTTCCATGGTGATCTTGGCGGCAAACATGGCCACGCTGGTGCCGGCGGCACGTTCCCTGAAATGGGCGCCGGGGACGATGGTATAAAAGGCCGGCACGGCCAGTTGGGGATGCGTTGTGTCCACCACGAGCACCTCGAAATCCCGTTGTTCCATGGCCTGGATGCAGGCTTCCACCTCATTGCGGATGTTCGGGTGTGAAATGTCGGGCAGGCTGGCCAGAGGGATGGGACCGGTGGCGTTGGTTACGTATGCGGCATCTTCCAGGCGGGAGAACTTGGGCAGGCCCGAGGCCACGTAGTTGGACCCGGAGTTGAAGTCGCCGGCCAGCTGGGCCACTTCGGTCAGGGCCCGGCTCAGGGCCTTTTCCGGACTGGGCGTTGTGCCGGCGGTCCAGACGATCTCACTCCTGCCCGGAAACGTGACCGGGTCGTAGGCCAGGACGCCCACGGAGGGAATGCCCATGCCCTGGGTAAAGTCGCTGATGAATACCTTGATGCCCGCTTTGTCGTATTTGCCCAGCATCTCCAGGACCAAAGGGTCGGTTGCCGAAGCCGGGTCGATCAGCGGTGTGGAAATCTGCCGGCGGCTGATCACCGACGACACGTGCCGTTCGACGATTTCGCAGATGCCCTGGCACAGGGCCTCCTCCACACAATTGCCGGCCGACGGACCGTTGAAGGCGTTGATGGCGTAAAACCAATCCAGCGGGATCAGCACCTCCTTCTCCCGGGTCAGGCTCCAGGCGCCGGTCCATCTCAAGGGCAGGGATTCAAAAATCCGTTTGGACACCTCAAGATCTCCGGATTCGTCGTGAACCGACTTGGCGATCTGATCGAATGCAATGGCCTCGTCGGCAAACTGATTGTAGGTGCCCAATCGGGTGTGGTTGTGGTTGGCGTAGAAGCTGAAGAAACTGAAGCGTTCGGCCAATTCCATCACTGCGCTGGCCTCGGCCTGTGCCGTTGTCGCACCTTTGCCCATCTGTTTTTTGGTGCCGATGACGGCCTGGGCATCGTGGCCGCAGGTGCTGAAAAATACGGGGATATCCAGCCGGCCGTTGTCGATTCGCATGGTCCGGTCAAGGATTTTCAACTCCATGTCGTTCATCCGTTGCTTGGCCATGGCCACCGTTTCTTGCGGTAGAATTATCTTATCCTGATCGTCGGTTGCCCGCTTGATGGCGTCTTTCATTTTAATTGGGCCGGTACGCTTCATCGAATCTCCTAATCTGGGTGACGGTCGTTGTCACCAGGCTGTCACTATCAGGCGCTGGTCGTTTTTGATCCAGAACGGCACCCCAACGGTCCATGTCGCTCCATGTACTTATGTGCATAAACAATCACTATAATCACTGCCTGTGCATCGTGTCCATTCACAAATGGACGCTTGCGTGTCGTATCACAGCCGCCGCGTTTTCGAAACCACGGGCATCACTGCGCACCGTAAATGCATGCGATAACGCCAAAAACAAAGCGTTGAGCTGCAAGGTGCCTGACCCAGACACCTGATTGATCGGTTGCAACGACAGCTTAGGTGGTGTACAAGGTCGCTGCGGTGCCCCTGATCCTCAACCCTGAAAATCCAGCAGCATTGCCTCGGACGTGGACCGCTGACAACTTTCATCCCGCATGGGGTAAGGAGAACTGCCATGACCCGGACGTGCCGGCTCGAACGAAAAACTACGGAAACCCAAGTTAAGGTCGAACTGAACCTGGATGGACAGGGGCGGGCCGACATCAAAACCGGTATCGCATTTCTCGATCACATGTTGACCCTGTTCTGCGTTCACGGCCGATTTGATCTGGATATACAGGCCAAGGGCGACCTGGAGGTGGATTACCATCATACCGTAGAGGACGTCGCGCTGGTGCTTGGCGAAGCCGTCTCCACTGCCCTGGACAATCGCTTCGGTATTCGCCGCTACGGTTTTGCCGTAACCCCCATGGACGATGCGCTGGCCGAAGTGGCCATCGACCTGTCCAACCGCCCTTTTCTGGTTTATCACCTGCCGTCGGAGTTGGCGTCCGTAGGGCGCTTTGACAGGGGCTTGGCCAAAGAGTTCTTCAGGGCCTTTGCGGTTAAGGGGGGCATGAATCTGCACATCAACGTTCAATACGGTGAAAACGAGCACCATGTGCTGGAGTCTGTCTACAAGTCCGCTGGCAGGGCACTCAAGCAGGCGGTATCGATCGACACAGACCACCGAGGCGTTCGTTCATCCAAGGGGGTCCTGTAATCCGTTGTCCCTGATAAAGCCGCTACTACATATTGACAAAATGCATCTGGGGATTTATCGTGGTCAATTTGATAAAGGTCGACCCTATGCACAAGGTAGCTATCGGCGCAGTCCAGGCGTTCAGGCGCTTTTTTTACCGCCAATCTTGCCCGTGACCCTCTTTTCACTGAAGATGGCTTAGGTCCTCCCGGAGAACGAATGAACCCGAATCCATTTGAAATGGAGGCGGCTTTTTTTGGCGGCATACATTCCTGACGAAAAAATTACGGCGATCAAAAATGCTTCCGATATCGTTGACATCGTATCGGAAACGGTATCCCTGCGTCGAGCGGGGCGCAACTTTTTGGGACTGTGTCCTTTTCACTCCGAAAAAACCCCATCATTCACCGTGAGCCCGGAAAAACAGATCTTTTATTGTTTTGGTTGCGGGGCCGGCGGCAACGTATTCAGTTTCCTCATGAAACACAGTGGACTCACCTTTCCGGAGGTTGCCAGATCACTGGCTGGACGCTGCGGAATCGACCTCCCCACGCGGAATCTGTCCCCCCACGAGAAAAAAAAGTTGACGGAACGGGAAACGATACTAACGCGTAATGGCGATGCCGTGTCCTTTTACCGTGATTGTCTGCTCTCGGAGGAGAGGGGTAAACCGGCCAAGGGGTATCTGTTGAAAAGGGG
>JAGTUY010000308.1 GCA_018224455.1 Desulfosarcina sp. | reverse complement strand
GGTTGGGATTGTACCAGGTCCGTGTCCGGAGCCCCCCCCCGACCGGCACCCGCCGCGACCCGCAATCGGCTGTTGTAGATCCGGCCCCCTTCGTCTGTTCGGAAGAAGCTGGACGGGTGTTGTTCTCTACCGACGATTTTACCCCGGTTTTCGAATAGGGACAGATCCTCCACGGCCGGGAAAATCAAGGGGACAAGAGCGGAGAAGGGCGGGATCTACTCAAGGCGTGAGGGATGGCGACACCGTTGACCGTATGTGTCCCGGGTAAACTTCTTGCCTTGCCAGGTATTTCTTTCCTTAAAGCGGGTGTGGATCAGGTCCATGGTCTCCCGCTTTTGCAGGGACCAGGCCGGGGCCACCAGTTCCTTGGGGTGAGGGTCGCCGGTGAGGCGTTGGATGATCATCGTCTCCGGCAGGCGTTCGATGAAGTCACACGTCAATTCAGCGTACTCCCGCTGACCCAGGCAGCGGTAGCTGCCGGCTCGGTATTGGGTCTCCATGGGAGTTCCCCGCACCACATACAGCAGGTGAAGTTTGATCCCGTCGATACCCAAGGCGGCGATGGCATCGGCGGTCTCGAGCATCTCCTGTCGGGATTCGCCGGGCAGGCCAAGGATCACGTGGGCGCAGATGCGGATGTTGCGGTTGCGGGTGAGCGATACCACCCGTTCGAAGCAGGCAACGTCGTGGCCCCGGTTAATTCGGGCGAGGGTGTGATCGTGGGCGCTCTGGAGGCCGTACTCAATCCAGATGAGATGCTTTTTGGTGTAGCCCTCAAGCAGGTCCAGCACCGGCGGATCAACACAGTCCGGCCGGGTGCCGACGGCCAACCCAACCACGTCTTCGATGGCAAGGGCTTCGTCATACATGGCTTTCAAACGGTCGACGGGGGCGTAGGTGTTGCTGAAAGACTGGAAATAGGCCAACAGTTTGTTGGTTTTAAAACGGCGGGCGATTCTTACCTTGCTGCGCTCGATCTGCTGCGTGATCGATAGTCCCTGGCGATGGGCACCGGTCCCCGATCCTTTGGCATTGCAATAGATGCATCCGCCAATGGAGATCGAGCCGTCGCGGTTTGGGCAGTCCAGTCCGGCGTCGACAGTGACCTTGTGGACCCGGCAACCATACAGCGATCGAAAGTAGGTGTTCAGATCCCGGTATGGTTTTTTGTGCATAACGATCCTGTCCTTGACCTCGATATCGCGGCAATTATATAGTGCCCGTCTGGATAACAAAAGCTACCATTTCCAGATGGGCATTGGCAATCTGTGGGCCATTAATTTTTTGCAGGCAGTTAAAATAGATGGGGGTCTACCCGAAACAATACGATGTTATCGTTGTGGGCGGCGGGCACGCCGGTTGCGAGGGTGCCCTGGCGGCGGCCCGCATGGGCTGTCGTGTGCTGCTGCTGGCCATCGATCTGGACAAGATCGCCGCCATGCCATGCAGCCCCTCCATCGGCGGAATGGCCAAAGGCCAGCTGGTCAAGGAGATCGATGCCCTGGGCGGAGAGATGGCCAAAATTGCCGATCAAACGGCGATCCAGTATAAGACCCTGAACACCAAAAAAGGACCGGCGGTTCAGTCCACCCGGACCCAGAACGACAAGGGGCGCTACCACACGGCCATGAAAGCCGTCGTGGAGAAGCAACCCAATCTCGACCTCAAACAGGCCCTGGTGGAGCGCCTGATCGTTGACGGGGGCCGGGTCTGCGGTGTGGAGGACCACACCGGCTTTGGTTTCCAGGCGCCGTGCGTGGTGCTGGCCACCGGCACTTTTCTTTCCGGGCTGGTGCACATCGGTTTCAAGACCATGCAGGCCGGGCGGGCGGGCGAATTTGCCGCCTACAGCCTGCCCAAGCATCTCAAGGAACTGGGTTTTGCCCTGGGTCGTATGAAGACCGGTACCCCGCCGCGGCTGGACCGGTCCAGCATCGATTTTTCCCAGTTTGAAGAGCAGCCGCTGGAGGATCCCGACCGCGCCTTCTCCTTCTCGGGCCAAACGGCGCGGCTGCCCCAGGTTCCCAGTTTTATCGGGCACACATGCGAGCAGGTCCACCAGTTAGTGAGGGAAAACCTGCACTTGTCCGCCCTGCACAGCGGCATCATCAAAGGCGTGCCGGCGCGCTATTGTCCCTCCTTTGAGGACAAGATCGTTCGTTTTCCGGAGCGGGATCGCCACCAGATCATCCTCGAACCCGAGGGACTGGACACCCGGGAGATCTATGCGTCGGGCCTGGGCAACAGCCTGCCCATTGATGTTCAGGTCCAGGTGGTCAGGCGCGTTCGCGGCCTGGAGGAGGCGGAAATCATGCGTCCGGCCTACGCCATCGAGTATGACTTCATCAACCCGATTCAGTTGCGCCCCACCCTGGAGACCAAGCGGGTGAAAGGACTGTATCTGGCCGGCCAGATCAACGGCACCTCCGGGTACGAAGAAGCGGCGGCCCAGGGCATGTGGGCCGGCATCAACGCCGCCTGCAGGGTGCAGAAGCGGCCGCCATTTATCCTGGATCGAAGCCAGGCCTACATGGCTGTGATGGTGGACGACCTGGTTACCCGGGGCACGTGCGAGCCTTACCGGATGTTCACGTCGAGGGCCGAATACCGGCTCATGCTCAGGGAGGACAACGCCGATCTGAGGTTAACCGAGATCGGTCACGAACTCGGATTGCTGAGTTCCGATATGGTGAAAGCCAACCGTGAGCGAAAAGACCAGATTCAGGCCGAAATTCAGCGCATTAAACAGGCGGTGAT
>JAGTUY010000307.1 GCA_018224455.1 Desulfosarcina sp. | reverse complement strand
GGCTTGGACGGCCGGCGACATCATTCTGTACGGAAACAATATCATTAAAACCAATGGCAACGACGCTCAGAAAGAGGCTTATCTGCCAAAACTGGTCAAGGGGGAGTTGCTTTTCTGCTTTGCCCTTACGGAACCGGACGCCGGATCCGATGCCGCCAGCATCCGGACCAGCGCGGAGTTGGTGGATGGAACGTATGTCATCAATGGGAACAAGATGTTCATTTCCGGCGCATCGGTTGCCAACATCGCCGTAACCAACACGCGGACGGCGGATTCCAAGTATGGCGGCATCACCTCTTTTCTGGTTGATACCCGAAGCGATGGTTACAGCGCGATCCCCATAAAAAAACTGGGCTACAAGGGCTCGGATACCTGTGAAGTGGTCTATGACAATGTGCGCGTGGCGCCTGACGGAATTCTTGGCGGCCAAGAGTGCCTGAACCAGGGCTGGAAGCAGATGATGCGTTTGCTGAATGGTGAACGTCTGGTTCTTTCCGCTTGTGCATTGGGAATCGGACAGAGAATCCTGTCGGAAGTCGTTCTTTTCTTAAAGGACTGTTCCGCGGCCAGTGGTATCGCGGGCAGGTATCAGGACCTGGAGCACCAGGTCGCCGAGATGGCCACTGAACTGGAAGCGGCCCGTCGGCTGGCCTACTATTCCGCCTGGATGGTCACGGAAAAGATGGAATGCGTTTGCGAAACATCAATGAGCAAGTACTTTTGTGCGGAAACATCGAAAAAGATCGCTTTGCGGGCCATGAAAATTATGGGGGACCACGGATGCGCGATGGATTGCAGTGTTCAGCGATTTTTCCGGGACATCCCCGTCCTGTCGGTAGGCGGCGGTACCAGCCAGATTCAGAAAAATATTGTCGCCAAACTGTTGGGGTTATAAGGCGATCACCAGTAAAGACGGCTGACAGAAGATCTTCAATGATGACTGCCGCATCCGGATCGATAGTGGGGCGGCCATCAACAACGGCAAGGAAATGACCTATGGATTTCGGGTTGTCACGTGAAAATGTAATGATAAAGGATGCTATTCGTGACTGGCTGGCTAAGGAGTGCACCCGGGAGCTGATCGCCCAGTTGGATGAATCCGATGAGTTCCCGGTTAAGCTGCTGCGGAAACTGGCCAAACTTGGGTTTTGCGGCATGACGATTCCGGAGGAGCAGGGCGGTGAAGGCCGCAACATTCTTGCTACCTGCATTGTGGTTGAGCAGATTGCCAACCTCTATCCTGCACTGGCCCGATCCTTTGCCGGCAAGGCCATACTGGGTGGTGCGCTGATCGATGGTCTGGGAAGCGATCAGCAGAAAGAAAAGTATTTGTCGAAATGTGCCAAGGGCAAACTGCTTGTCGCACTTGCCCATACGCAAAAACCGAGAGCGGAAAAGCCATTTTCGGCGCATGAAGATGGTGTGAATTATGTGCTCAACGGAGAAAAACACTTTGTGACCAATGCGGATCAGGCCCAGTTGCTCTTAGTGTCAACCGGTGTCGATGCATGTGAAAACCAAACGAACGAATTTTCGGCCTGGTTTCTCGTAGATCCAAATTTAGACGGCGTTTTAGTGCATCCCGTGGAAAAGGTAGGATACAAAGGCGCGCGATACTGCACTGTTAACTTCGACAATGTACTTCTCAACCGGAGTGATTTGTTCGGCGGGGAGGCGAGTGTTGGGAAAGGGGCGGAATATTGGGACCGGATCATGGACTTTCTCATGCTGGCGGTCGCAGCCGAGGCTGTTGGAATGGCACAGGGCGCATTTGATTACACCCTCAAGCATGCCCGACAGCGGGTCCAGTTCGGTAAAGCCATCGGAAAATTCGCCGCCATCCGCAGCCGCTTTGCGGAGATGGCATGTGCCATCGACGCCGCACGCTTGATGCTTTACCGCACATGCTGGCTGGCCGACCGGAACAAACCCTTTCACCGGGAGGTATCCTTGACCAATTTTTCTGCCTGCGAAGCAGCCCACCGATGTGCCATGGAGGGTTTGCAGATTTATGGGGGCTACGGATACACGATGGAGTACGACATTCAAAGATATGTGCGTGACAGCGTCGGGCTGGCAATGACCGGCACCAGCCAATCCACGGTATCGGCATGGATAGGAATTGGACTTGGACTGTAACGATTCAAGCGGATGTATTCGTGATGTACGAAAAACGAAAGGAAGAACGATGAAAACCGATTTTAAAACCCTTCATATTGAAATCGACGATGGGATCGCCACATTTCGTCTGGACAACCCTCCGGTGAACCAGTTGTCAGCCTTGCTGAGGGAAGAGATGACATCCGCATTTCAGTCCGCTTCAGAGGATTCCGCAATTAAGGCCATCGTCCTGACAGGGACGGGGCGCAACTTCATGGCGGGGGCCGACATCACCGAAATCCAGGGGGTCGACGACGCCGAGGCACTGTTGGAAAAGGTGATGGAATTCAATGCGTTTTACGCAAGGATCGAACAAAGCCCCAAAGCCGTCGTGGCCGCCATCAACGGTCCGGCATTGGGAGGGGGGATGGAACTGGCCATGGCCTGCCACTATCGCGTGGCCACCAAAGGAATCGTCGTGGGCCAACCGGAGGTACAACTGGGGCTGATTCCCGGTGCCGGTGGCACACAGCGACTGCCAAGGCTGTGTGGGCTGCCCGAAGCGCTTACCATGATTACCACCGGCGCACCGGTCAAGGCCGAGCGGGCACAGGAAAAAGGCATTCTGGACCAAGTGGTGGCCGGGCAAGAGTTGGTGGCCAAAGCCATTGAGGTTGCCCGGCGCTTTGCCAGTGGCGAGGAGGACCATCGCAATCGGATCACGAGAAATCGTACGGACCGGATGCCCACCGACGAAGAAAAAGCAGAAATCATTCGGTTTGCCAAGGAGACCGTCAAGAAAAAAGCAAGAGGGTTGCTGGCCCCCTTCAAAGCCATTGAGGCCTTGGAAAAGGGGTTGTCCGACGACT
>JAGTUY010000306.1 GCA_018224455.1 Desulfosarcina sp. | reverse complement strand
TTCCGCGAGCCGGTAAACCATCTTATCCGGCTGCACTTTTCACGATCCGAAGCGATTTTGGCTGAAACCGGCTTGCGGCTGAAAAAGTTGAAATCCTTGATATAGCCACACCGCCTGATGACTGCTGCTGAATCGATTGGATGATGAATCACAAAATCTTGGCCTGCGGACAGCCTATACCATCGCGCGTGCCGATTCTTATGGAATGAACCGTGTTTTTGAGAAGATGGGCTATCGATTCGCGGGACGGTTGGCAAAAAACAGCCAGATCGGTGGACATATCCGGAGTATGGCTGTCTGGTATAAAGGGTTGCAGTGACACTGAGTGGCCTGTCAATCGGCCGCTTATTTCCCATTGCGTTGTTTCCTTATCAAGACCAAGAAAGTTAAACAGGCGAAAGAGCCTCCGGCGTCAATGGCCGATCAAGCCTTCGATTCCACTGCGGGACGGCTCACTCCCCTCCATCACCGTCCGCTTCGGCCTGTGCCTGTTTCTTCCTCAGCACATACCCGGTGTCCGGCAGGATATCCTCGAACGCCTGTCCGTAAATTTCCCAGACGGTCACAAAAAGCGCGGCGATGATCGGGCCGATGATCACCCCCACCATGCCGAACATGAAAATGCCCCCCATGGTGCCGAAAAAGATCATCAGTTCGTGCATCTGCGTATCCTTGCCGACCAGGATCGGCCTGAGCAGGTTGTCCAGACTGCCGACCACGAGCCCACAGAACACAAAGAGCCCGATCGCCTTGCCGACGGCTCCGCCAAATCCTAATATGAGTGCTACCGGTACCCAGACGATGGCGGTGCCTACGCTGGGGATAATGGACAGGACCACCATGATAACGCCCCAGAAGGCAGCGCTGGGAATGCCTACCGCCCAGAAGGCCAGCCCGGCCAGACCGCCCTGAAGAATCCCGATTACCGCTGTACCCTTAAGCGTCGCGCGTGTCACCGATGTGAAGCGATCGAGCATCTGCTGCTCGTCATGATCTTGCAGCGGCAGGTAATAAAGGATTTTCTCCAACAGTTTATCCCCGTCCATCAGGAAAAAATACATGGTGTAAAGCCACACGAAGAGCATGAAAAACAAATTGACCGCCCCCATGGCTGCCGATGAGAGGTTGTTGACCAGAAACTGGCTGATGCTGCCGACCAGCTCGCCGGCCTTGCGCAGAATCAGTTCGCTGTGGGGTGCAATTTTGTCGTAGTAGGGAATCGTCTCCAGAAACTCGGACAGGGCGCCCGGTTGGCTGAGCTGTGTTTTTACCCACGGCACGGCGGTCTGGCTGACCTTGATGGCCTGGCCGGTCACCACCCCCGTGAGTACACCCAGGGGCAGCACCACAACAACAATGGTCAGCAGCAGCGTCAAGATCGAAGCCAGGCTTCGCCGTCCCCTAAGTTTTTTATCCAGCCAATGGTATACGGGGCGGGATAGCGCCGCAAAAATGCCGGCCAGAAAAATGGCCATCAAAAAGGATCGTATCATCGAGAGAAATACGGCCGAAATAAATACGACCAGCAGAACGACCACGAATTGATTCACTCTGTCATCACGCATGATAGCCTTTCTCTGTATTTACCTGCGGTGCAGACCGCAAAAAAAGCCGGTAGAGGTTTGAATGAAACCTCTGCCGGCTTAATTTTAAACAAACATTGAACCAATCCAGTTACAACATCGAAGGCACTTACTGACCGGGTACGTAGGGTATTTCTAATCCCCACCACTGCTGCTCGATGGATTTTTCTACATCTTGGCTTGTTGCTTCATCCGGGCCGAACAGGCTGAATTTCATGTGATCCCAATTTTTGTACATCGTGTCGTGCTGCAAATATTCTGACCTGCTCATTAAAGAAGATTGCCCGCAACTCACCAAAAATAGAACCATAAAAAGCAAAACAACCAGTTTTTTCATCTCCTCATCCTCCTTTTTGATTCAAGCATTTATCCAACAACGGGACTATTAAAACTTGGATAATATAGGGAGTTGCTATGAAATGTCAAGATTGACATTTTTTTGTCACCGCAAGTGCCCAGAAATGGCAAATCAAATTTCATTCTCTTCCAGCGACAACTTAACCTTTTGAATATATTAGACTTTTTAATTTTTTAAGTTGGTCTGAAATTTGCTTTATCCAAGGTTACGATTTCATGGAAAAGGAGTGTGATCACGAAACGCCGATGCATACGCTTTCAAAAATGACAAGTTTTAGCCCATCCATCCTGATAATGTATCTGATCGGTCTTTTGGTTTCCGGCTGCACCTTTACCTCGGAGCGGCTTCATCCCCAATTCCCAAGCTATCGACAATCCATGGGCGTAATGCTGGTGTTGGTGCCCGAAATCGGCATTTTTGAGCAAATGCCGGATGGCAGCCGGCTGTTCCAGGACGTCCGGAGCCAGGAAGTGCAGCGCCACGCGCAACAATCCATTGTCCGGCAACTCCAAGCGCGTCGCTTTACGGTAAAAACGGCCGACCCCCGGATGATGCAATCACCCGAACTTCGCAGCGTGACGTCCCTTTTCAGATCCGTGAACCGCTCCATCCAACTGCACACGTTCGGCCCTCAACCCTATCCGGCCAAGTTAAATGCTTTTGAATACCATCTGGGGCCAGTGGCCGAAATTCTGAAGGCCAACCGGGCCGACGGCCTGGTTCTGGCGCTTGGGCATCAAACCGCCCGCGCCCAGCCTGTCAAAAACTGGCTCAGCATCGCCGTCGTGGAACCGGATGGCCGTATTATCTGGTACGGCCTGCAGGGTGACCACCAGAAGTTCAATCTCCAGACGGCTGACGGTTTGACAGCATTGGTGGAAACCACATTGGTCAACTTCTGGGAGCAGGGTTCATGACACCTCAACGTTGCATGCTGGCAGGCATGATTTTGCTGATGGCATGGGTGGTACCGATAGTCGCGGCAAATGCGGCGACGCCAGACCAGACAACCCGCTTGTGGCGGCTTGCCGCACAAGAACAGGCAGCGCTTGAGCAGCGTGGCGTCGTGCTGTACGAAGCGTCATTGTCGAGCTATCTGCAAACCGTGGCCGAGCGATTGTGGGAACAGGTACCCACCGAACTAAGCACACCGACCATCAAGGTTGTCATCGATTCCCGGATGCAGGCCTATGCTTATCCCAATGGGTATTGTTTTGTGTCAACCGGGATCCTCAATCGAATAGAAAACGAGGATCAACTGGCCATGATCCTGGCCCACGAGATGGTTCATTATTTTCGCCAGCACACCGCCGCGCTTTACGATCATTTTCAAATGACCTCCCATGGCACTGGATTACCTTACGCCGACCAGGGTCAGGCGGTTGGTGGAGCGGCAATGAAAAGCAAAATCGACGCCGCCGAACATCAAGCCGACGATGAGGGGCTGGCAATACTCAAAGCCGCCGGCTATTGCGAAACCGAAGTCCTATCCCTCATGTCCAACCTGTTGAATAGCCTGCATGATCAAAAGGCGTCAGAAGCCGTTGGCCGGCTGGAAGATCGTATTGAAACGATGAAGGCGCGTATCGGTAGAACCAGTCACCGTGTGCCCTGCGCGTCGGCAACCGCTGGAAACCCTGTTTTTTTCTTTAACCGCATCGCCCCAGCCTTGGTGGCCAATGCCCAGGCCGCGGTGACTTGCGGTGACTGGAACCAGGCGGATCAAAGTATCTCCAAATTTTTAGCTCTTAAACCGGATGATGCCCGCGCACACTATCTCAAAGGAGAGATCCTGCGCCGACGAAACGATGGCGGTGGCAATAATCAGTGCATTGGATCGTACCTGAAGGCCCTGAAAATCGATCCGGAATTCCCATCGGCCCATCGTGCCCTTGGCGAGCTTCATTTTAAGGCCGGCCGGTTCCAGACGGCCAAACCCTATTTCGAAGCGTTTCTCAGCCTGGCTCCCCAGGACAACGCAAGCGAATTTATAAAAGGATACCTGCTTCAATGCCGGGATTAAACCTGAACAGACCCGTGATCGTCGCCTGGGCAGCGGCGACGCTGATGCTGGCCGCCTGCGCCGGACCGTGGAATACGGCACCGGTTCAACTCAGCGAGCATCAATGGTCCATCACCTCTCCCGAGGGATGGATGCATTTGAGCACGCAGGAATCGGACATGCTTTCCAAGGATGGTCCCTATCTGGAGTATATTCTGATTCAATCGAGGCCACTGGCACAAGGTTTTCGTTTTACGCGTCAAAAACTGAAACCTGATATGCTGCCCCATGAAGCCGCTCAACTCATCACCGACAATATGCGCTCCGATCCGATGATCCGGCAATGGCGTTTGCTGGCCAGCGAACCGGCCACGGTAGGCGGCCAGGCCGGTTTCAGGCTGACTTACAGCTATCAGGATCCACATGGTGTGCCAACCAAAACCATTTATTACGGCGTCATCGTGTCCAACCGGTTCTTCAATTTGCGCTACACCGCTGCCCAGCGCTATTATTTTGATAAAGAGTTGCCCGCCTTTAATCAGGTATTTGACAGCCTCAAGTTTGTTGTTGATTTAAACACATGACCGTGGCCGATGAGAACCAGGGCTTACCGATCATATCGCTTCGCCAGCGAACGCATTTTGCGAACACCGCGATTGGATATCAGCTCTTCGAAGTAAGCATGAGAAGAAACACGCCGATGGTTAAAGACGGTGAGTGTCCAGTGCCTTGTGCAGCGTTTTTACGGCCAGTTGGATGCAGTGGTGCTTTTTTACGGGGATTTCCTGCAACACCTTGTAGACGGTGCCGTCATCGATGGATCGGGCATATTCCAGATCCTTGCCCTTGATCAGGTCCACGACAGCCATGGCGGCGGATATGGCTCCGGCACATCCCATGACCTGGTACTTTGCATCACCCACCACGCCGTTGTCCATCTTGATGGTAATCCCCATGGTGTCACCGCAAGTGCCGGTCATTTCCGAGGCGATGTCCGCATCGGGAATCCGACCCATGTGCGGTTTGTTAATGTAATAGTCGATGGCCGTTTTGGAATAGCCGGATGCGGTGAGCATCTCTTCGATGGCTTTTGTTTCAGTCAAGGCGGCTGCCTGGAATGGTGTCATGTCACGTTCCTTCACAATCATGGTAATGGTTACCGATCGAAAGGAAACGAATAAACCTTTCTGCTACGAGTGTCAAGGTTCGGCAATTAAATAAGAAGCCGATCGTTCGGTGAAAAAAAACCTGGCCTGAGAATTTACATCGATAGGCCAGAAAATGACATCACCATAGGGGTAACTCTGATTGTGAAAAGCGAACCGATCACCCGAACGATTGATTCCCCCCAGCAGGTTTGACGGATCAAGAATGTTTCAGGCTTGTCAAGGGCGCTAAAAATCGATAAAAATAAGGCCAGATGATCCCCTGACAACGGGCGATCCCCCCAGGAAGGTTGATGCCATGAATTGTCGGCGAACGATTGGGTTTATGTTGTTAACTGGGTTGGCCTTGTGGAACTGCAGAGAAGGCCTGCCCTGACTATTCCCAATCACCCTTGCACTCATATCCGGCAGCCTCTGCGAGTCTTCAACCCATCATGCACGCAGGCGAAGACGCTCCTCGTCCAGGATGTGGTTGCCGATGCGGGTCACCAGCTTCAATCCCAGACCGGCGTCATCCAGTCGAACCACTTTGCCGGTGACCCTGACCGG
>JAGTUY010000305.1 GCA_018224455.1 Desulfosarcina sp. | reverse complement strand
TTGGCTCTGGTTCACCGCTTTTGTCGGTGCCAACCTGCTGCAGTCCAGTTTTACAGGATTCTGTCCGCTGGCGAAAATTCTCAAACCGTTGGGTATCAAACCGGGCAGCGCCTTCGATTGATATCGAGGACGAGTTGAAATAGGCCACCCACCCACTCAGGGAACCTTGATTCATGAACGAAATCCTCTGTGACTGCAAGGCTTTTATGCCCCGGTTAAAGTGCAGGATGGCATTCGATTGCCAATGAATCATCGGGTTTGCGAACAGGAGCACTTCTCCCAGGTGGATCCAAGTATAAAGACCGGTGTGCGTGGAAAAAAACACCGGTCTCAGGAAAAAAGTGCCCCGGATGATAGAGCGGCTGTCGAAATCGACAGGACTCAACTATACGGCCTAAACTTTTGGTTAACCACACGCTTCGGCAAAGTAAACTTTAATGCCTCCAAACTTTGTTTCGGCTTGCCTGTGCTCATGATGTTTAGCAGACCCTGCTATTGAACATCGAGCTTTCGCTTGAGCCAGGATTTGACCTCGCCTTCAATTGCCCACACGCCTTTGTGCCTGCCCAAGGCGTGCAAGTAGCGTTTTTTCAAGTCATTGGGCATCCTGATTTCAGCCAATTCCACCGCTTCGTCACTGTTCCGGCGGATAAAGTAGATCACCGGTTCCTCTTTCCACGTGTTGACCACAAAATAGTGAGACACATCATCTTTCGAGCGAATCACGTAATTTCCACGGGTCCAATTGTTGCCCCATTCCAGGTAAAGGCGAACGGCCTCTTCGGGGGTCATTTCCCAGTCGATGGAATTAACCAGATCCGTGTTGCGTTTGATCTCCTCAAGGTTCATCATATCGGCACTCCTAAACGTTTCAATGCGCCGGCACCCGGCCGGTCGGATTAACGGTTGTGATTTGGAATCGATTGGACTATCATAAAGCCAGAAGCATGCCAATACCGCCCGCAGGCCAAACTGATCGCACAAATCAAAAAAAATTCATCATTTAAGGGTGGTTACGGCTCAGCTGCCGCCGTGCTGGGGCTGCATTCATCAGGCACTTTCATCAACGTTACCGACTTCGGTGTTCGCAATTTAAAGAACGATACAGTTGTGTATCAACAGACAGTAATACATGAAACAGATTCTTCAAGATGCGGGCATGGGTTACTTTCTTGGCACTTAATCATAACCTTTCACCCACAAAAACTTGATTTTTGTGCAAAATGGCACATGTTCGTGGGCGAATGATACAAGGTCAACTTACACCGCTGGGCATCTCGTGGTGAGAAGAGACAAAAGCCAGAAAGCATCCATTGTGCGCCTCGAAAACCAACACCCTTACAAGACATTGAGTTTCTCGTCGATCCATGAAATCGTGTGATTATCTTATAACCGGCGACAGCGCCGGACCCAGCTGGAAGAAACTCGCCTTCGACTGGTTCCGGGTAATTGCCACCGCCGGCCTGCTCGCCTGGCTCGTCTATGCAGGCGGTTCGGGATTGGGGTACAATTGGCAGTGGTACCGGGTGCCCCGGTATCTGTATACCTTCTCGGAAGGCCGTTTTCTGGCCGGTCCCCTGCTCAAGGGGTTGGTGGTCACGCTTAAGGTTTCGGCTGTCTCGCTGGTGCTCTCCAGTCTGCTCGGCCTGATTACGGCGGTCTGCCGATTATCCGGTTCCTTTGCCGCCCGCGCCATTGCCCGGACCTATCTGGAGCTGATCCGCAACACCCCGCTGCTGGTGCAGCTGTTTTTTATCTACTTCGTGTTTTCACCCATGGTGGATCTCAGCCGTTTTGCATCGGCGGTTCTGGCATTGAGCCTGTTCGAAGGGGCCTATGCATCGGAGATCATCCGCGCGGGCATCCTGGCGGTTCCCATGGGCCAGTGGGAGGCGGCCAAAAGCATCGGGCTGGGCCGTTATCACACCTACCGGCACATCGTTCTGCCCCAGGCCCTTCGGCACATGACCCCGCCACTGATAAGCCAGGCGGTCTCTTTGATCAAAGACTCGGCCTTGGTGAGCACCATCGCCATCTACGATCTGACCATGAAGGGCCAGGAGATCATCGCTGAGACCTATCTGGTGTTCGAACTCTGGTTTACCATCGCCGCCATCTACCTGATATTGACCCTGTCCTTGTCACTGGCCACCCAGGCCATGGAAAAACGGCTGGCGCTGGCAGATTGAGCGGGCTGGGTGTGATGCTAAATATCATTTTAAATTAAGAAAGGAGTGTGTGTATGAGAATCGTGACATGTATGACCCGATTGTTTTTCCCGGCCATCCTGGTTTTAACCCTGGCCGGCATACCTTCCGCAATAGCCGCCGACAGTCGGGACAGTGTCGTGGAGCAGGTGATCCAGCGCGGTGTACTGCGGGTGGGCATGTCCACCTTTGTGCCCTGGGCCATGAAAGACAAAACCGGCAAGCTCGTCGGTTTTGAAATCGACGTGGCCACCCGCCTGGCCGAGGACATGGGTGTCAAGGTCGAATTCATTCCCACCAAGTGGTCCGGTATCATCCCGGCGCTGCTCACCGGCAAGTTCGACGTCATTATTGGCGGAATGGGCATTCTGCCCAGCCGCAATCTGAAGGTCAACTTCACCGACCCCTATGATTTTACGGGCATGTCGATTGTGGCCGGCAAGAAGATGGCTGCCGGTATGACGGGCATCGAGGCCTTCAACAAAGCCGATGTCATCATCGCGGCCCGCCTGGGTTCCACCGCAGTCACAGCCACCAAAAAATACCTGCCCAATGCGGAAATCCGCATGTTCGACGACGAGGCCCAGGCTTACCAGGAAGTGATCAACGGACGCGTGCATGCCGTGGTCGGTTCGGCCCCCACACCCGCCTTTCAGGCCATCAAGTACCCGGACAAGCTCTTTCTGCCCATCGAGGGCACGTTTACGCGCGAACCCATCGGCTTTGCTGTGCAAAAAGGTGATGTGGACACCTTGAACTACTTCAACAACTGGATCGGCTATGTGGCTGCCGAAGGCTGGCTGAAAGAGCGTAAAACCTACTGGTTTGAAACCAAAGACTGGGAATCGCAGGTCCAGTGATCGAAAAAAAGACCCGAATCACCGCCACGGACCTGATCCTGCTGGCCGGGGTGGGCGTGGCGGTGGTGTGG
>JAGTUY010000304.1 GCA_018224455.1 Desulfosarcina sp. | reverse complement strand
GAGCATCGGAGACCTTCAGGTCGTCGCATATCAGGTGAACGGTCCCGGCGATCTCGGCCAGAGTCAACGCACCATCGGCAGCGGCACTCTCACCACCCACCACGGCCCCGTCCTCTCCCCGGTAAAAATTCCCATCACAATCCACGCAATAGCTTACCCCCTTGCCGACCAGTTCCTTCTCCCCCTTGACCCGCAGCTTATTCCGGGCGGTGCCGGTGGCCAGGATCAAGGCCTTGCATGTCAATCGATTTCCGATTTCCGTATCGAGCGCAAACTGGGCTCCCTCCGGGGCAATTCTAAGAATATCCGCATCGAGAAATCGGCTGCCGAAATTTTCCGCCTGCCGTCGTCCGTTCTCCAGCATGGCTTGGCCGATGGCGTTGAACAGGCTGCACATATTCTCCACATGGGCCCTGAACAGGCTGCTTTTGTTCTCCTTGCCCAGCACCAGCACCGATGTTTTTTTATGGTGGTTTAAAGACGCTCCGGATAGAGGAAAGATCAAGTTCCACGAAAGGGACAACCCCAACGCACCGACACCGGCACGATAAAATTTAGATTTGATATCCTTTGTTTTTTACCCTATTATTACGAGTATAAATAGTATTTTTGAAAAACCCCATGAAACTTGATCCGGAAATGTCTCGTCATCGGTCAGCACAGTCGACGCGGCAGTTGGGAACAACAATGAGGACGCAAGGATGAACACAGATGCCCCCGACAATTCAATAAACGGCCATACGGTGCTTTTGGTCGATGATGAAAAAATGGTGCTTGAGGTCGGAAAAGCGATTTTGCAGCGCCTGGGAAATACGGTCATTACCGCAGCGAGCGGTGAGGAGGCCCTGGATCGATTCGTCCGGCATCGGAAATCCATCGGCTGTGTGGTGCTGGACCTGACCATGCCCGGCATGAACGGCCTGGCAACTTTCAAGCGGTTGCGGAAGCTGAGCCCCAACCTGCCGATAATCATTGCCAGCGGCCTGGCCATCGACCAGGTGACCAGTCAATTCGGCGACATGCAGCCCAGCTCAGTCATCCAGAAACCCTACCAAGTCGCCGACCTCTCAGCCAAGATACAAGGCATTCTAAACGGCTAAAGATCAAACTTCGCCTTGATCTTGAAGACATGTGTGGCAGGTAGATTAAGGATCCGCTTGACACCTGTTTTTTCAGTAATCCGGGCCAAATTGTCCCGGATCACATCCATGGAAGGCGCGATAAACGTAAACCACACGTTGAATGAATTTTCCCGGAGGTAATTGTGGGTCACCCCGGAAAAGGTATTGACTGTCCGGGCAAATAAATCCACCTTCTCTTCGGGCACCTGGGCCGTGCACAAGGTGCTCACGAATCCCACCTTGCCCGGCACGAAATTTCCGCCGATCCGCCGGATAATGCCCCTTTCCTTGAGCCTCGACACCCGCGTCAACACCTCGGCCTCCGTCGTTCGCAGCTCCCTGGCAATCGATTCGAAGGGCCGCGGGGCCAGTGGGAATCGTGTCTGAATGCGGTTGAGAATCGTTTTGTCCAAGTCGTCCATTTTTATCCCTATACTTTTCCATAACTGTGCAGCCCCGGCAGCAGGTTGACGCCGAAATAGGTAAACAGCACCGCCGCAAACCCCAGAATGGACAGGTAGGCGATCTGCTTGCCCTCCCAGCCACGCATGAGGCGTGCGTGCAGCAGCGTCGCGTAGACAAACCAGGTGATCAGGGACCAGGTCTCCTTGGGGTCCCATGACCAGTAACTGCCCCAGGCCGAGTTGGCCCACACGGAACCGGTGATGATCCCCCCGGTGAGAAGGAGGAAGCCGAACAGGACCATCCGATGGGTGAGTTCATCCAGCAGGTCCAGCTTGGGAATATGACCTATAATCCCCTCTATTTTTTCGGGATTCCTCGCCTTGATCAGATACATGATGCTCATCCCGAATGCGATGGCAAAGGCGGCATAGCCGAAAAAGCAGGTGGCCACGTGGGCGATGAGCCAGTTGCTTTTCAGGGCCGGTACCAGTGGTTGGATGCGGTCGCTGATATTGGGCGACATTGACGCGTATGCCATGGCCAGAAAGGCGATGGGGGTGACAAAGGCGCCGATCAGTGGGTTTTTGTATTTAAACTCCACGAAGAGATACATCACGCCAGCGGTCCAGGCAAAAAAAACCAGGGATTCGTAAAGGTTGGACAATGGGGCATGCCCGATTCCCATCTGGTAGGACTCCACCCAGCGCAGGAGCAGTCCCGCCGTGGTCGCAACGACTGCGGCCACCACGGTCCAACGCGCCGGCAATGTCAATCGGGGTTTTCTAAAAATCAGCGCCGCCAGGTAAAAAAAGGCGGCCAGAGCAAAGACAAATGTCGAAATGGAGAGAAAGTGTGAACTGCTCATGGGCTTGGTTTTACTCCTTTTCCACCCAACAGCCGACGGTGCCCGTCGGGGTTAACTGTCGGTCATGGCTTTAAACATCTTCTCGGTGGTGTTCTTCATGGCCAGTTTGTTTCGATTGGTCGTTCCGGCAAAAGTTACGCGGCTGTTTTTTCGAAGCTGTTCGATTACGATGCACACCTGCTGGTGAGACAGATAAAAGGCCACGAAGCAGCCGGCGAGCATCAGGATGAATCCGGTATAGACCAGCCACACGCCGGGATCGTTGGTCACCTGGAGGCCCGTGTAATAACGCTCTTCGGCGGGCTGCGGGGAGGTGAATTTCTCCTGCGGCTGATTGGCCACGGCGATCATCACATCCCCGCCGCGCATTTTGTCGAAGTTGGCAAACTTCAAGGGAAGCAGCACTTCCACCGGTTCCCCCTCTGTTGGGGTAAGAATACCTTTCAGGGACGCCCCGACGTCCATCCCGCGAAAGGCGGTCTCGGCCTCGTAGGCCATGAGGACAAACTTGCCCAGCCCTTCGGGGATATCAACGGGGACACCCACCTTGGCCGATACGGCATAGTTCATCCCCGAGGCGCGGCTGGTGAAATTGAGGGTGTAAGCCTCCGCCGGTCCCGCGACCGCTGTCTCCGGCCGGGGCATCTTCTCGGGTTGAAGTTTGCCATAGCTGGATTGAAAGATATTGATGCCCCGATAGCGCAAGGGATCGTTGACGATGATGTCCTTTTGTTTCACCGCCTGGCCGCCCTCTAAGATAGTCAAGGCGGATCGGTATTCCTTGGGTGCTCCGGTTTCGTAAAGCGTCAGGCTGAAGTCATCACACCGGATCTGAAAATCCAGGCGGTGAATCTGCCCCGTGTTACGGATACGAATGGTATCCGTCGCTTCGCCTTCGGCGATATTGACATACCCCTCGAAGCCGAAAAAAGAGCCCGCAAGGCCGCCGATGAGCAATAAAATCACGCTCAGGTGAACGATATAAACGCCCAATCGGGACAATCGGCCCTTCTCACCGTAAATCACCGCCCCATCCTTCGAGCGGGTAACCTTGCAAAAACCGTATCGGCGGGCAACAATCGGCTCATAGACGCTGACCAGTTCCTCGGCATTGCGCTTGTCGGTCAAGGTCCTGGCGTCTGATCGGTTGGTGAACCGCTCGGGACGGATCTTGGGGCTCCGGGTAAAAATCAGCTTCCAACTGCCGCTGAGCCGGTCGATGGAACAGACCACGATATTGATGGTCAAAATCAAAAGGAGACCCTGGAACCACCAGGATTGATACATATCGAAAATACCCAGGGCGCTGAGCAGTTGGTAGCGGAAGGCCCCATAGGCATGCAAATAGGCATCCGGACTTTCATTCTGGGGAATAACAGTGCCGATGATCGATGTAATCGCCAAAGAGAGCAGCAGTACAATGGTCAGGGTGACGGAGCAGAAAAATTTCCACAGTGGATTCGCGTTCTTCAATAAAAACTCCTCATGATGGTCAGTCTAAAAAATAATTCCCGCAGCCGGCAATGTAAAGCGGCCCTTTGCGCCGAACGGCCATTTTGACAGAAAACCTCCGATTAAAAAAGCGTAAAATGAAAGACTGGACATACTTTCTAACACCCTGTAATTACCCATGGACAGCTGACGGTCGGCGATGACAAAAGTTATCCCGGTTCGTTACCCCCGAGCATTGACCGGGATCAACTTTTCCCGATACGGGCAACCGGCTGATAGTAAGGAACCCATTAATAATGAAATGGACTGACCAGGCCGAAGCGGCCGTGAAGAGGGTGCCTTTTTTCGTCCGCAAAAAGGTTCGCAGCCGGGTGGAGAAGGAGGCCGCCGACGCCGGTAAATCCAGGGTGAGCCTTTCCGATGTCAACGGCACGCAGACCCGCTACCTTAAAAAAATGAGCCGCGAAGTCAAAGGCGACCAGTTGGATGCCTGCTTCGGCAGCGGCGGATGCCCCCACCGGGCAGTGGCCGGCGAGGTGCTGGTGGAAAGAGTCGAACGGGTTT
>JAGTUY010000303.1 GCA_018224455.1 Desulfosarcina sp. | reverse complement strand
TTCTCGCATCGGGTTGTGGCTTACTCTCACTGGTTGAAAAAAAAGGATTCTATCGCCGGTTCGTCAAGGAGAAAACCGATCCGCTGAGTTACCTGATCCAATTGCAAAAACAGATTGACCGGCCCATCTACCTGGTCCCCCAGCTGATGTTTTTCGGCAAGAAGCCCTTACCTGCAGTTCCCAGCCTGGTGGACATGTTTTTCGGCACCTCACAACGTCCGGGAAAAATAAGAAAGATCGTCACCCTGGTCCGGTATCCCGGTAAAATTTTTGTGGAGCTTTCCCAGCCGCTGAACCTGCGCCAGTGGCTCAGCCAATCGGCGCAACCGGACAAACCCATCGATTATCAGGCCCTTCAGCTGCGGCGCCAGCTCCTGTTGCAGAACAACCGTCACCGGCAGAGCATCACCGGACCGGTCTTGAAATCCAACGAAGAGCTCAAAGAATCCATCCTCACCAGCGACCGCATGGGGACCTTTATCAAAAAGCATGCCGCATCCCGACAGGAACCGATCCATAAAATCCGAAAAGAAGCCGATGGGTATCTGGATGAAATCGCCGCACGCTACAGTCCAACCGTGATCCGCATCATGTCATCGGTGGTAGGGTGGATCATCAACTGCATGTTCGACGGCGCCGTCGTCGACAGGGCCGGTCTGGCAAGGGTCAAGGCCGTCTCCAGAAAAGGGCCGCTGATTCTCATGCCCTGTCACAAGAGCCATATCGACTACCTGATCCTGTCCTACGTGCTTTACCAGAACAACATGCCCTGCCCGCATATTGCCGCGGGCAAGAACCTCTCTTTCTGGCCGCTGGGCCCTATTTTTCGCGGAGGTGGCGCCTTTTTTCTGCGACGGACCTTCAGGGGGGCGGTGCTTTACGCCCGGGTCTTTTCCGCCTATATCCACAAACTCCTGGAGGAGGGCTTTCATATCGAGCTATTCATCGAGGGGGGAAGGAGCCGAACCGGCAAACTGCTGATTCCCAAGCTGGGATTGATCTCCATCCTTCTGAATGCCTATCGCAATGGGGCCTGCGAAGATATGAACTTCGTTCCCGTATACATCGGCTATGACCGGATCGTCGAAGAACACGCCTACGTTCACGAAGTGGAAGGCGGCAAAAAAGAAGATGAGAACCTCGGCCAGGTGATCCGCGCCCGGCGCTTTTTGAAAAAGCGGTATGGAAAAATCTACATCAACTTCCACGACCCTATCTCCACGCGTGATCTGCTGGCTGACGCCCCGGTGCCACTGGACCGCATGGCCCAAAAAGATTTGAATGCACTCTGCCGCAACCTGGGCTGGCGGATCATCAACGCCATCGACAAGCAGACCGTGGTCACTCCCCACGGCCTGGTGGCCGCCGCCGCCTTGAATATTTCCAAGCCCCGCTTCACCCAGGAGGAACTGATGGAGGCGGTGAATGCTTACCTGACCTTCGCCACCGCCCAGAACGCCAAGCTGGCAGACACGATTATTCTCAACCCGGACGGCGCCATGGAATATGCCATCGACCGCTACCTGTCGCGCAAACTGCTTGAAAAAGCACCCGGCGACAAAGAACTGCCGGAAGATCAGGCCGACTACACGGTAAACGTTGCCAAACGATCACTGCTGGAGTTCTACAAAAACAACTGCATTTCATATTTCGTACCGGCTGCTTTCACCGCACTGGCCATTTTAAAAAAGGATGCGTTCCAGTTCAATGCCTCCGAACTGCACAATGAGTACCATTTTTTCCAGGATTTTTTTAAATATGAGTTTGCATTCGATCTCGATCGACCGCCGGTACATTATGTGAGAAAAACCATCAAATCATTTATCGATGACGCGATGCTCATGCCCCACCCAACTATCCCCGACAGGTACCAGATCACCTCATCGGGATATCGCCAATTAAAGCTGTTTGGCGCATTTTTAAGGCCTTATTTCCAATCCTATTTAGTGGCGCTCCATTTTCTGAGAACCAACCGCAAGGAAACGATGGAGGCGAAGGATAAACTCAAGAAAATTCAGAGCATGGGTCTCCAGATGATAAAAAACAAGGAGATCGAACTGATCGAATCGGTGTCCAAGGTCAACTATGCCAACGGCCTGAGCTATTTTTCCACCAACGGCATCAGAAATCATGAAAATGAGGCGGCGATCGCTCATTACGAAACGCTCATCCAGACCTATTTGAATCTATTGAGCCCATGAAAGCGCTGATTCTGGCAGCAGGGTTCGGCACCCGGCTGCCACCCCACTCCCGGGCATGTCCAAAGGCCCTGTTCCCGATTGGCGGCATCCCGGTATTGGGGAGAATGCTGAGCAACCTGAAACGGGCCGGCTGCACCGCTGCCGCCGTAAACGCCCACCACCTGGCCCATCATATCCGGTCCTATCTGGCGGAAAACGATTTCGGCCTGCCGGTGACCCTGAGCGTTGAACCGGAAATTTTAGGCACCGGCGGCGCCATCCGACACCTGGCCGGCTTTTGGGACGACGCGCCGTTCATGGTGGTCAATGCGGATATCGTCACCGACATCGAGCTGTCTGAGGTTTATCGCCGCCACCGAAGGCGTGCGGCTCAGGTAACCTTGGTCATGCATGACCGCCCCCCCTTCAACCAGGTGTGGGTGGATGAGCGGAATCGCATCGCTGGCTTCGCACGTTTTTCCAACCCTGAGGACCCTGGCCGCCACCGGAAAATGGCCTTTACCGGCATTCACGTCATGGACCCCGCCGTGATCCGGCGCATACCCGACGACGGGTTCAGCGATATTATTGCCGTCTACCGGCAAATGCTGGACGACGGCGTGCCCATTCATGCCCAAGTGGTTCACAATCATTACTGGCAGGACATGGGAAGCCCGGATCGCTACCGGGAGGCGGTGGTGGATGCCATGGCCCCAGGCGCATTTCAATCGGCCTTCCCCGGCTATCGGGAGGCTGCCATCCATAGCCGGGAACTGACCGGCGATGGTTCAGACCGCGGCTGGTTCCGCCTGACCGCCGGCCCATACCGGTTGGTCCTGGCAGACCACGGCATTACCACCACGCTGCCGGGCAGTGAAGTCAACGCCTTCGTCAAGATCGGCACCCACCTTCATACCTGCGGTCTGCCGGTGCCGCGAATACACGCCCACGACGGTTTCAGTGGGCTGGTATTTCTGGACGATCTGGGAGACTGCCATCTGCAGCAGATAGTGCGACAAAGGCCCGATGGCAGCGGCGTGGAGAAGCTTTACCGGAAGGTCATCGACACCCTCTTCGACCTGACGATAAAGGCCGCCGACGGATTTGACCCGGGCTGGACCTGCCAGAGCCCGGCCTACGATGTTGCGCTGATACGCGATAAGGAGTGCCGTTATTTCGTGGACGCCTTTTTAAACGGCTATCTGGAGTTGGCGGTGGCCTATGATGACCTGGCAGCGGAATTTGAACACCTGGCCACCAACACCATCGACCACGGCTTGAGCGGGCTGATTCACCGGGACTTTCAATCCCGCAACATCATGATGCAAAACGGCCGACACCATGTCATCGACTTTCAGGGAGCGCGAACCGGCCCGATCCAGTATGACCTGGCTTCGCTGCTGATCGATCCCTATGCCGGATTGACCCCGGGCCTTCAACAGCGGCTCTTGATGTATGCCACCGAGCAGGCGGCACGGCTGTGGAAATATTCCCCGGACCGGTTCATCCGGGGCTATCGCTACTGCGCCGTCACCCGAAATCTCCAGATGCTTGGGGCCTTTGGATTCTTGAGCCGGGTCAAACAAAAAGACGCCTTTGCGCGCTGGATTCCTGCTGCGGCGAGCATGCTGGCAGACCACCTCCGCGCTGCTGATCAAAAGGCCTTTCCCAAACTCACCGCGATGGCCGAAAAAATCGGTTTGGGATAATGGGGTGGTGTCATCCCCAGGCCATGAAACTGGGCGAACCCATAAAAAAAGGAAGCGTCACGATGCAACCAGTAAAGATAATGATCAATGGTCTGCCGGGAAACGTCACCGCCACCATCGCCGGCCACGCCTTGCAGGATCCCCGCATCATCCTGCTGCCCTACTCCCTCACCGGGCCGGAGATTCAAGCCGACCGGCACACCATCTCCGGAAGCGTCATCGAACTTATCCGGCCGGCCGATCGCAATAAAAAGATGGATGCGCTGATCAAGACGCACGGGGATTTCATCAGCGTGGATTTCACCCATCCCTCGGCCGTCAACGACAATGCCGAATTTTACTGCAAACGGCGTCTGCCGTTTGTGATGGGCACCACTGGCGGCGATCGGGAAAAACTGATCCAAACCGTGCTCGGCTCAAGGGTCTGCGCGGTCATCGCACCCAACATGGCCAAGCAGATTGTGGGATTTCAGGCCATGTTGGAATACGCGGCCAGCACATTTCCAGGGATTTTCCATGGCTACACGTTGACCGTGCGGGAAAGCCACCAGGCCGGCAAGGCGGACACCAGCGGCACGGCCAAAGCCATGGTCTCCTGTTTCAACCGCATGGGCGTCGATTTTGCGCAGGAAGCGATCGCCATGGAACGGGACCCGGCGGTTCAACGCGAGCAATGGGGAATTCCCGAGGCCTATCTGTCCGGTCATGGATGGCACACCTATCGGCTGACCTCTCCGGACAACACCGTTGTCTTTGAATTCCAGCACAACGTCAACGGCCGCGACATCTATGCGGCAGGCACCATGGATGCCGTCTGTTACCTTGATCGGAAACTGAAAAAAGGTGAATCAGGCCAGGTGTTTACGATGATCGACGTGCTGAAAGCGTAATACCCGAAGGGGGGTGCCCCTTATTGGGTTCCTATGCCTGTTGGATCAACTCACGCGCTTTGTTCAGCGCCTGCGGCAATTTCTGAGGCTGGGTGCCGCCGGCCTGAGCCATGTCGGGCCGACCGCCGCCGCTGCCGCCGACCACCTCGGCAATCGGTTTGATTATCTTGCCCGCATGGAACCGGTGGTTGAGGTCCTTGGTCACCACGACGATCAGCAGGGCCTTGCCTTCGGCCTCACACCCTAAAACCACAATGCCCGAAACAATACGGTCTTTGAAGCGGTCGGCCAGCTCCCGCAGGGCGGATGGTTTATCAACGGTGACCTGTTGGATGATCGCGGGTGTCCCGTTGATATCAAGGATCTGTTCGCCGCTGCCATCGGCCTGCATTTCGGCCATTTTGGTCTTGAGCCGTTCCGTCTCCTTCTCCAGACTTTTCAGCGACGTCAGGGTCGACTCAATCCGTGTCATCAGGGCATCCGGCTTGTCTTTGATCATGCGGCTCAACTGCTGCAGAATCCGGCTGTTTTTTTGTACATGGTTCAGCGCGGCACTCCCGGTTAAGGCTTCGATCCGTCGCACCCCGGATGCCACGCTCGATTCGGAACTCACTTTAAACAGACCGATGTCGCCGGTACGGCTGGTATGGGTGCCCCCGCAAAGTTCCCGGCTGAAGGTATCCAGAGAGATAACGCGAACCCGGTCGCCGTATTTTTCTTCAAACAGCGCCGTGGCGCCGGATTTCATGGCATGATCCATCTCCATCTCCTCAACAGCCACGGGGACATTTTGCCGAATGCGCTGGTTGACGAAGATTTCGATGCGCTCCAGGGCGTCGGGATCGATCTGGGAAAAATGGGTGAAGTCGAATCGAAGCCGATCCGCCGCCACCATGGACCCAGCCTGCTTCACATGGTCCCCCAGTTCATGCCGAAGGGCTGCATGCAGGATGTGGGTGGCCGTGTGGTTGAGGGCCACGGCGGCCCGGTGATCGCCGTCCACGGTGAGCATGACCGTCTGACCGTTTTCCAGGCGGCCGGATTGGACGCGCCCTTTATGGATAATAATGCCGGTGGGATCTTTAAGGGTGTCGGTAACCATCATCTCCATACCGGGAGCGATGATCGTCCCATGGTCACCCACCTGTCCACCGGCTTCTCCGTAAAAGGGCGTGGCCGTGGTCACCACTTCCACCGTGGCCCCCGCATCGGCGGCATCCATGCTTTTGTTGTCCTGGACCACCAGCACCACCTGTGCTTCGCAGGTCAGGGTGCCGTATCCCACGAATTCGGGTTTCTCGCCCGAGGCGCTCAATTGGCGGTAGGCATCGGAAACGCCGGTAAAGGTGATTTTGGATCGGGACTGCCTGCGCTGCTCGTCCATGCGCTTTTCAAACCCGTTCGTGTCCAGGGTCATGCCCTCGTCACGCACCACGTCGCGAACAATATCCACGGGGAACCCGAATGTATCGTAAAGCTTGAAGATCAAGTCACCGGGAACCTGGCTGACGCCCTTGGCCCGGATCTCGGCCAGGGCGTCGTTGAGCACCCTCAGCCCGTTGTCCAAGGTTTCTGAAAAGCGCACCTCTTCGTTTTCGATGACGTTAGTGATGAAGGCCGAGGCCGTCTTGAGATCCGGATAGGCCGGCACCATAATGTCAAACACCACCCGTGCGGTTTCGTGGAGAAAGGGTTGGGTCAGACCGATGTTGCGGCCATAGCGGATGGCCCGGCGCATGATCCGCCGCAGCACATATCCCCTGCCCTCGTTGGATGGCAGGACGCCGTCGCCGATAAGAAAGGCAGCGGCCCGGCTGTGATCGGCGATCACTTTCATGGCCACATCGTCGGTCTCCACGCGGCCGTAGGATTTCTGGGCCAGCGCCTCGGTACGTTCGATGATGGGGTATATCAGATCGGTGTCAAAATTGGTGTTTACATGCTGAACCACTGAGGCCATGCGCTCCAAACCCAGGCCCGTATCAATGCTGGGCTTGGGCAACGGGGTCATGGTGCCCGAGGCATCACGGTTGAACTGCATGAAGACCAGGTTCCAGATCTCCAGAAACCGGTCGCAGTCGCAAGCCACGTCGCAGTCGGGCCGACCGCAGCCATGCTCGGCGCCCCGATCCAGGTGAATCTCGCTGCAGGGACCGCAAGGACCGGTGTCTCCCATGGCCCAGAAGTTTTCCTCCTCCCCTAAACGTATCATCCGCGACTCGGGGATGCCGATGCGCCGGTGCCACAGATCGTAGGCCTCGTCGTCATCCAGGTAAACCGAGGCCCAGAGCTTTTCCGCCGGCAACCCGTACCCGTTGGTCAGCAGATCCCAGGCGAAATCCACAGCCTTCTCCTTAAAGTAGTCGCCGAAGGAGAAGTTGCCCAGCATCTCGAAAAAAGTGTGGTGCCGGGCCGTATAGCCCACATTTTCAAGGTCGTTGTGCTTGCCACCGGCGCGGACGCACTTCTGTGAGGTGGTCGCGCGAACATAGTCCCGCTTCTCCTCGCCCAGAAAGGTGCGTTTGAACTGCACCATCCCGGCATTGGTGAATAGCAGCGTCGGATCGTCCTGGGGGATCAAGGACGAGCTGCGCACGATCCGGTGGCCGTGTTTCTGAAAATAGTCGAGGTAAAGTTGCCGAATCTCGTTGCCGGTCATAACCGTCTCCTAACCCGGGTAAAGGGGAAAAAAATCACAAGCACCAAAATTCAAGAAAATTCCAGAATATAATGTCCAAATCTCAAAGAAGATACCAATCAACTATTGAGATTTATTTGTGATTTGGTTTTTGGTTACTGTGCTTTAGCCTTCGGGTCTGTTTTTTCCGTTTTCGCATCTGTTTTTGGCTCCAGCAGGCCCACCGCCTCCCGCACCTTGACGTCCACGGTTTCCAAGAGGTCGGGATTGTCCTGGAAGAATTTTTTCACGTTTTCGCGCCCCTGGCCGATGCGCTCGCCATTGAAAGAATACCAGGAACCGCTCTTGTCGATGATGCCGGCATTGACACCCACATCCAGCAGGTCGCCGGACCGGGAGATGCCTTCTCCGTACATGATGTCAAATTCCGCCTCTTTGAACGGCGGGGCCATTTTATTTTTGACCACCTTGACCCGGGTCCGGTTCCCCACGACTTCCTGTCCGTCTTTGATGGCGCCGATGCGACGGATGTCCAGCCGAACGGAAGAATAAAATTTCAAGGCATTGCCGCCGGTGGTAGTCTCCGGGTTGCCGAACATGACGCCGATCTTCATGCGGATCTGGTTGATGAAGATCACCGAGGTCATCGTCTTGCCGATGGTGCCGGTAAGCTTTCTCAACGCCTGGGACATGAGGCGTGCCTGCAGCCCCATATGGGAATCGCCCATCTCTCCCTCGATCTCCGCCCGGGGCACCAGGGCCGCCACGCTATCGATGACCATCACGTCGATCGCGCCGCTTCGAAGCAGCATGTCGGCAATTTCCAGGGCCTGCTCGCCGGTGTCGGGTTGAGAGACCAGCAGTTCATCGCAGTTAACCCCCAGCTTGCGGGCATAGACCGTGTCCAGGGCGTGTTCGGCGTCGATAAAGGCCGCGATGCCGCCCTGTTTTTGGGCGTTGGCAACGGCGTGCAAGGCCAGGGTCGTTTTTCCCGATGATTCGGGGCCGAAAATTTCGATCACGCGGCCGCGGGGAAGTCCGCCGATACCCAGGGCGCGGTCCAGTTCAATGGATCCGCTGGAGATCACGGGAATGTCTACGACGGGGCGTGCCCCCAGTTTCATAATGGCGCCCTTGCCGAACTGGCGCTCGATCTGACCCATGGCGGAGTCTACCGCCTTGGTTTTATCCGCTGAAATGGCCATGCAATCCTCCCAGGTTGGTATCAGGGTGAAAGAACATCATTGAATGCCTCCCGCGATAAGTTGCAGGCAGGCCCGTCAAACTATTTCCGGCTTGCTCGATGACGCGTGTCGATCTGCCGGATCGAACCGGTGTTCATAATCAGCCTGGGGGTTTCTAAGCCGCCAGGTGCGATGTGTGCAGCAGGGTGTATTCAGGCCCATTGGGTGTGAGAATACTTTTTAAGAGCATCAGTCGGTCCACTCGGAAACCATCTGAGGCAACCGCTTTCAAGGGCTCCACGGATTCGCTGATCAATTGCGCATCAATCCGTCGGCGGATCCGGCCGATGGTCAAGTGCGCGCCAAAGCCACGGGTCTCCCTTTTGAAGCCCGCCGATGCCATACCGGATTCGAGGGCTGCCTGAATCGTCTTCAACCGGTCGAGATCACCCACCAGCCCCACCCAAAGTACGCGTGCATGACCAAGATCCGGGAAAACGCCCACCCCCTTTGCTGTCAGCGAAAAAGCCGCCGTCGCGTTGGCGGCTGCATCCATCTGAGCGGCAACTGCAGGAACCCGCGACGGATCGATATCGCCGAGAAACTTCAGGGTCAAATGAATGTTCTTCGCCGCCACCCAACGGATGTTCCTTTTCGGCAATTGAAGCTGCGCCTGAATCTGCATCAAAAAGAGAGCCACCGCATCAGGGATCGGCACGGCGACAAAGGCGCGCAAGGTCTTTGGCATTGTGGCTCCTTAGTGGTCGTGTCCATAAAACCGACGACTAAGCATTCCGGTGTCTGGCATGGAGGCCGCCAACGGGAGTCAGGCCGCAGGGAGGGTGAACTGGGGCGTGCCCAGTTCAAATGTACCCGATGTAATCCACTGTTTCAGTGTCTCGGCGATCTGTCGGGCCCTGACCATGCTGGAGAGCGGAACCGTTGGCACCTTCTTCCCCTTGAGGGTGATGACGCCGCTTTTAAGCGCTGCATAGCTGACCTGTCCCAGATGGCTGGATTTACCACTGGGGTAGTCGCTGCCGTAGTCCACAATCTGGGTAAACAGTTCAGCGTCTGAAACCGCCGTAAATCTGGCCATCTCCTCATCGAGAATGGGAATGGGGACACCCAGTCCCACCGCCAATGAACACCCGTACCCCTGGATGCTGACGCCTACCAGCCAGTCCGGACGCATCTGCTGCATGTCTCCCATCACCCATAGGGTGCCTGCGGGGGTCAACGGTGTACCGTTGGCTGCCCGCTTCACGTTGGGGCGGTGCTGGGTGCCGTGCCAGGTGACATAACCGACGCCGCCGCCCAGGAAAATCCGTGTGCCCAGCCCGATGGTCCGGTAGAAAGGATCGTTGAACAACGGGCTCAACTGACCGGCCGAGCAATAGTTGGCGTTACCCGCCCTGGGTTTTAGCGCCCCCATGTAGGTGTAGACGGTTTTATTGGTCAGATTCACCGCACAGTTGTAGTTCTGATAGGCATTCCTGGGGTTGCACAACGTTGCCTGGGGCAACGATTTGAGCGTAACGATCTTCTCATATTCCCGGCTGGGGTAACAATCCGTTCCGTAGGCGGTGGCCTTGATATGAATCTTCTTGCCCGCCACCAGATCCTGAATGACGTGGCCGCCGCCGTAGAGGAATTCACCGGGGTACACTTTGTTCAGGGGGTCGTCTTCGCACGGCTCGGTGGCCCCGATGTAGCAGTCCACCGCGGCGATGCCCCCGTAGGCGGGCACATTGTTGATCCACACCCGGTTGGCCTTGGTGCCCGGCGCCGAGTGACCGAAATTGATAAATGCACCCGACGAGCACATGGGCGCGAAGGTCCCCGTGGTCACTACATCCACCTGACGGGCAGCCTCCTGCGGGCCCTTGTCCGCGACGATGTCGATCATCTCCTCGGCAGTGACGACAACCACGTCGCCGGCCCTGATTTTATCGTTGATCTGCTGAACCGTTTTCTGAACCTTGAAACGTCGCATGCCGCCGTCTGCTCCTACCGGGGTCCCGCGTCATTGATTTTGGCGCTGATGTTGTTTTTTATCCATTCGTCGTCCCACCACTCCACCGGATTGACATAGGTCTGGTGAATCAGCGTGCCGTAGTGCAGGTGGTCACCACCCGCCAGCCCCGTCAGGCCGGTTTTGCCGATGGAATCACCCTTGTTGACCATCTGCCCGACGGCGACATCGATCAGACTCAAATGCGAGTAGAGGGTGAACAGCCCGAACCCGTGGTCGAGAATGATGGTGTTGCCATAGATGCCCTGGTCTCCCGTGAAGGCCACTTTGCCGCGGTTTGCCGCCGGTACCGGGGAATGCGCCGTAGAGGCCAGATCGATCCCCATGTGCACCTGGCGGTCAATCACCTTGCCGCCGTAGAAGTAGGTGCGGTGGTCGGCGAAACGGGCACGGTTGGCCGACCGGGGAAGCCGCAAAAAAGGCCCGTCCCAGAGGATTTCCTTTTCCGACTGCCGGGTGATTCGGTATATCGCCTCGGTATCCCGGCGACGCAGTTCACGGTTGACCTTCAGGAAAAGATCGACCCGGCTGCCGCCCGATGATTCGGGAAAGTAGCGTTCGAAATCGGGCATTTTTTCGTTGAAAAAGGTGTCGGACAGATTGATCGCGTCCTTTCTGAAGGACCGGGTATTGATGTGATGGACCAGGCCGGTCGTCGCCCGGTTGCCGGCAAAGTCTTCAGCGGCAACGGCCAAACGCGTTTCCTTGCCTTGTTGGTAATCCAGGGCGAAAAAGGCCATGTGGACCGACGGATCCTTGAAATAACCGGCATATCCGGGGAAAAACAGATCGCCCACGCTCACTCCGCTGACCGGGCAGTCCTCCGACAGCCGGTATATCGCCGCCCCACTGCCGCCCTGATTGAGATTGTGGGCGCGGCTGATCAGCTCGATCAACGGCGTCTTGGTGTCGATCTGGACCTCCTTCTCCAGGTAAACCCGATTGCCTTTTCCCCACTTGCGCAGCGAGTAATCCCAGGCCACGACACGGATGACGCCCTTGCCGTCAGCCAGTCCCATGGACTGAGGGGAGACCGGTGCTTTAACCTGCACCGACTTTTCCTTGCCGCCGGCAAAAAAACCGGCAGACGGGTAGGTTCGCTGCAGGACCTCCACCTCCCGGCCCTCGACCAACAGGCCCATCCAGACTTTGCGGATACCGCTGCCGGTATCATCGACATTCACGGTAACCGTCCGCGTGGCACCGATAAAAGGTGACTCGAGTTCAATTTCCAATGCAGGCGCCGATCCTTCCATGCGGATGATGGCCAGCCATACGGCAGGGATACTGATCAGCAGCGCCACAGTGACAATTAAGATCGGTCTGAGCGAGCTTGCTTTTTTATTCAACGGATGCTTTCCTTTCGGCGCGGTTCTGTAGCCGTCTATTGAGTTGGGGACAATACCAGTTAAACCACCGGTTATCAAGGCAAAGTTTTTCGCGTCTTGACTTTTTAACCGCCTGAGGATACATAATAAAACATGATTCCAATTCGCCTGAAAGATGACACTGAATGAAAACGGACCGTCCTTTTTTCCTGGTCAGCGGCCCCTGCGTCATCGAAGATGAGGCCGTCACGCTGCGCATCGCTGCCCGTCTCAAAGCGCTGACCGACAGCCTCGGCATTCCCTTTACCTTCAAGGCATCCTATGACAAGGCCAACCGGACCGCCATCTCCTCTTTCCGGGGGCCGGGCATTCAGGAGGGTCTGCGCGTGCTGGCCAAGGTCAAAGAGACCCTTGACGTGCCGATCCTGTCCGACGTTCATCGCATCAGCGAAGTGGCGGCGGCGGCCCAGGTGCTTGATGTCATCCAGATCCCGGCATTCCTCTGCCGCCAGACCGACCTGCTCCTGGCGGTCGCAAAAACCGGAAAACCGGTCAACGTCAAGAAAGGCCAGTTTCTGGCCCCCTGGGACATGCTCAATATCGTCGAAAAGATTCGTTCGGTGTCCAGCGTCCAGCCCATGATCACCGAGCGTGGTGTCATGTTCGGATACAACAATCTGGTCGTGGATTTCAGGGGGATCCACATCATGCAGCAAACCGGTTGTCCGGTGGTTTTCGACGCCACCCACAGTGTTCAATTGCCCGGCGGCGCGGGTACCCATTCCGGCGGCCAGAGGGAGTTTGCCCCGGTGCTGGCCAGAGCGGCCATGGCGGCCGGTGCAGACGGAGTTTTCCTGGAAGTCCACGAAGACCCGGACAAAGCCCTCTGCGACGGCCCCAATTCACTCCCCCTGGACCAGTTGCCCGCTCTGCTGGTCCAGCTTAAAGCCATCAAAACCGCCCTGGCCGCCTGACATCATCCCATGATCGACACCCGCCTGAAACAAATAGCCCTGATACTTCTGGATGTGGACGGCGTCCTGACCGCTGGCCAGGTGATTTACAACGACAGCGGCCAGGAGACCAAGGTGTTTCATGTGCGAGACGGTTTGGGCATCCGCATGCTGATTGAAGCAGGCCTTACGGTGGGCATCGTCACCGGACGCCGTTCCGTGGCACTGGTTCACCGCTGCGAAAATTTAGGCATCAACCTGCTCAAAGACGGTGTCC
>JAGTUY010000302.1 GCA_018224455.1 Desulfosarcina sp. | reverse complement strand
TGGGTTTGACCGTCTGACCGGAGGTGCCCACCTGACGGGATTTCTCCAGCCACTTGGCATCCACGATGGGCCGCGAGCAGGAGACCACGGCGCCCATGGCATCGGCCAGTTCCTGGGCGATTTCGAGATTCTCTTCGTCCTCGATACCGCGCCCCACGGAAACCAGCACGTCGGATTTGGTGATGTCGACGTCGCCCACTTCGGCTTCCACGACTTCCAGAAAGGTGCGTTTGACCGTCAGGTCGCCGGCATCGCCGGAGCGGTCTTCGACACTGCCGCCGGCGGATTGGCTTTCATCGGGGGCAAAGGCGCCCGGACGCAGGTTGACGACCGCGCCGCTGGACATGTCGGCGGTCACATGGGTGCTGACCATACCGCTGTATTCCTGGCGGATCACCTTCAGGCTAGTTCCGTCCAATCCGTCGATGTCCACGACGTCTGCGACGAAGGTCGAATCCAGCTTGATCGACAGGCCGGGGCCAAGATCCATGCCGAAGGTGTCATTGGAAATCAGGACGATGGCGTCGGCGGGCAGCACGTTGACCAACAGTTTTCTGACGACTTCAGCATTGGGGTAGGCCAGCGCGTCATTGTTGAACTTGAGGACCTTGGTGTAGGAGGCGGCCGCGGCATCGGCCACGGCGTCAAGGCCGGCCCCCGAACCGGCCACGATGGCGGTAACGGCTGCACCGGCGTCGATCTTCTTGGCCGCGGCAACCAGTTCCAGGGCCGAATCATCGGCCACGCCGTCTTTGTGAGTGATGTATGCATAGATATCAGCCATTATTTCAACCCTCCTTTGGCTTTCAAGAGTTCAATCAGCTTGGCAACGATCTCTTCGGTGCTGCCCTCGAGCATGTCGGCTCCCTCACCCATTTCGGGTACGAAGTAGTCCACCCGTTTGACCCGGGCGCCGGCGGCGCCCACCGTGGCGGCGTCGACACCCAAATCGGCGGCGCCATGCTGGGGGATCTCCACCGAGGCCACCTTGCGGATGCCGCGGATGCCCACGTAGCGGGGTTCGTTGATGCCGGTCTGGATCGACAGGACGCAGGGCAGCTGGATCTCGTTCATCTCCTGGTTGCCGCCTTCGATTTCACGGCCCACCTTGAGCTTGTCGCCGTCCACCTCGATCTTGTTCACCAGCGAGGCATAGGGATAATCCAGCATCGCAGCCAGCATGCCGCCCACCTGGGCCGCCCCGTCATCGGCCTGGGCCCCGGTCAGGATCAGGTCGTACTTGCCCTTATCTACCGCCGCCTTGAGCAGGGTGGCGACGCCTTTGCCGTCCGCCCCCTCGAAGGCATCGTCGCAAAGCAGCAAACCGTTGTCGGCCCCCATGGCCATCTCCCGGCGCAGCACCTCTTCGGATTCGTCGTCGCCCACGGTAATCACCGTAACGCTGCCGCCCACCTTGTCGCGGATCAAAATGGCCTCTTCCACCGCGTAGTTGTCCCATTCGTTGACCGAGTAAACCAGGTCGTCGCGCTCGATATCACTGCCGGAACCGTTCACCTCGATCTCGTTCTCGGCGGTATCGGGTACCCTTTTGACACAGACTAGAATCTCCATTTGTCCCTCCTGTTAACTCTATTGATCACACCTTCGCTAATACAGACAAACTGAAAATAACAAATCCCAAGCTCCAATTTCCAAACAAATCCCAAATTTCAATATTCAAATATCAAACCAGGTACAGATCAACCGGTTTAGAATTTGAAATTTTGGTCATTGTGATTTATTTGCTATTTGTTTTTTGTTTATTGGGATTTCGTTTCTATTTTAATCTTACTATCTGAAACTGCCCTACTCCATGTGCTTGGCAACTAACTCGCTCAAATCAATGGCTTCCATTTTCCCTTCCAGGCCGGCCACCTTGATGGCGTCTTCCATGTTGACCAGGCAGAAGGGACAGGCCGTGACGATGACGTTGGCGCCGGCTTTGGCGGCCATCTCAACGCGCAGCACGCCCATGCGCTGCTCCTCTTCGGGTTCGTAAAAAAGCATCAGGCCGCCGCCGCCGCAGCAAAAAGACCGGTCGCGACAGCGCTCCATCTCTACCCGCTTCAATCCGGCGATGGCATCCAGGGCCGCCCGCGGATCATCGTATACGTCATTGTGGCGGCCCAGGTAGCAGGGATCGTGATAGGTGTAGACCTTGCCGTCGCCGTTGACGCCGGTCAACCGGATGGCGCCGGATTTGACGTTGCGCGTGATGAACTGGCTGATGTGTTCCACCGGCGGCAGCCCCTGGTAGTCGTTTTTCAAGGCATTGTAGGCATGCGGGTCGGCGGTGATGATATGCTTGGCGCCGCTGGTTAAAATGGCATCGGTGTTCATCTCCTTCATGGTCTGAAAGAGCATCTCTTCACCGAAGCGCCGGATCTCGTTGCCGCTGTCTTTCTCTTGTTTGCCCAGGATGCCGACATCCGCACCGGCCCGGGAAAGGATGGTCGCCGTGGCCCGGCCGATCTCCTGCATGCGGTCATCATAGCTGGTGATGCTGTCCACAAAATAAAGCACCTCGGCCGAATCGACGGCCAGGTCCTTGACGGTCACCCCCTCGGGCAGATCCTTGGTCCAGTCGGCGCGCTTCTTTTCCATTTTGCCCCATGGGTTGCCGCGTTTTTCCAGGGCACTCAAGGGTTTTTGCAGGCTCTGGGGCACCATGCCCTCGTCCACCATCCCGCGGCGCAGGTCGACGATCTTGTCGATGTACTCGATGCCGATGGGGCACTCCTGTTCGCAGGCACCGCAGGTGGTACAGGACCAGATCTCGTCATCGTCGTAAATGCTGCCGATGAGATCCTCGCTTTTCTTGAACGGGCTGCCGTAAGGGAAGATGGGATAATTCTTAAAGGCCAGGTCGCGCCCCTTGATGGAGATGAAGCGCGGCGACAGCGGCCGGCCCACGGCGTTGGCCGGGCAGTTGTCCGAGCAGCGGCCGCAGTCGGCGCACGAGTAAAAATCCAGGATGTGCTTCCAGGTGAAGTCCTCCAGCTTTTTTACGCCGAAAGATTCCAGATCGTCCAGCTGTTCATCGGTAATGCCGTGACGCACCGGTTTGATGTTGCCCCGATCGATGCGCATGAAGAACACGTTGAACAGGGAGGTGATCACGTGGAAGTGTTTGCCCAGGGGCAGAAAGCAGAGGAAGAAGAAGAAGGTCAGGTCGTGGACATAGTAGGCGGCAATGTGCAGGGTCTGCAGCGTCTCCACGGAGGTGGACAACAGACCCTGCTTGAACAGCCAAGCCAGGCTCATCGGCGCCAGGAACTCGGCGTGCAGCCCGGCCTGGACATTGGCAGCCACACGGCTGGCCTCGAACAGGCTTTCGGAGATCATCAGCGCAGAGATCAGTCCCAAAACGAAAAGGGCTTCAGCCGTATGGTCTTTGCCGTATTTGGCTGGAACGGCGTAGCGGGCCGGTTTGACCACGGCCCGCCGAAAGGCGGCGATGGCGCAGGCGACCAGCACGGCGGTGGCGGCGTAATCTTTTAACAGGTTGTATATGTCGCCCAGCCATCCACCGAATCCGGGCATGACGAAACTCTCGGAGATGCCCATGACGACCAGGGAGCAAGAGCGGATACTCAGGATCAAAAACCCGGCGAAGATGACGATATGCACCACGCCCGCCAGCATGTACCGGGGCTGGCGATACTGGCCCAGCCAGATCTTCACCACGTTATAGATGCGCTGGGGAATATGGTCGAGGCGGCTGTCCGGTGCCGCCTTGACCAGCGGCGCCAGGCGGATGGCCATAATATAAGCGAAAACCGCCACCCCCACCAGGGGAATCAGGATCGAAAAAACCACCGTGGGGATGAAAAGAAAGAAATACTTGGCCGGAGCGATCAACGCATTTTCCATATTTAACCCTTGTTCTCTCTTCGGTTTCGTATTAAGATATATAAAAATGAATGAAGATTCATTCAGTTTTTAACGACTGATTCCAGTCCTGTCAAGGAAAAATTTCGGCGACGGTGCCACCCGCTCCTACTGACAGCAGTGGCGTCGCTATTTCTGCGAAAACAATTTATCAGGCTTTTCACCACCGCTTGCGCACGCGCCCAAAAATAAAAATTAACCATCAATTTTATTGACAAAAACAGCGTCTCAAAATAGGTGGAAAGTGATTCAGCAGCAAAAACCGCTCCCAGCTGGCATGAAGGCCTCATTTATTACGATCGCCTATTAAAAACAAGGAAAAAGGAGGTTCACGTGAGCACAGACAATCCCTATCTGGAAAAACCGTGGTTGACCCACTACGAGGCAGGCGTTCCCGAACATGTTCATTATGAGAACATCTGCCTGCCGGCGTTCCTGAAGCGGTCGGCCGAGACGTTCCCAGATAAAATGGCCCTGACGTTTCAAGGTTATCAAATCAGCTTTAGCAAGCTGAACGAAATGGTGGACCGGTTTGCCGCTTGCCTGACTGACTTCGGGGTTAAAAAAGGAGATAGCGTGGCGATCCTCCTGCCCAATGTAATCCCTTGTGTGGCCGCCTACTATGCCATCCTGCGCATCGGTGCCATCGCAGTCATGAACAACCCGTTGTATTCCGACCGGGAGTTGCTGCACCAGTTCAATGATTCCGGATCCAGCGTGTTGATCACCCTGGATCTGCTCGGCAACCGAATGATCGATCTTCGACCAAAAACCAAGATTAAACAGATTATCTACACCAGTATCGGTGACTATCTCCCCTTTCCCAAAAACCTCCTTTTCCCTCTGGTGGGCAAGAAAAAGGGGCTGGCTGCCGACGTCAAACCGGCCGACAATCTTTACCAATGGAAAGACCTCATTGCACGCCATGCGTCCAACCCGCCACAGGTGGCGCTGGATTTTGATGCTGTGGCCATGTACCAGTATACCGGAGGCACCACCGGTGTTTCCAAGGGTGTCATG
This sequence comes from Desulfosarcina sp., assembly GCA_018224455.1. Taxonomy (GTDB): domain Bacteria; phylum Desulfobacterota; class Desulfobacteria; order Desulfobacterales; family Desulfosarcinaceae; genus Desulfosarcina. The sequence continues at coordinate 15,119 of JAGTUY010000302.1, read as the reverse complement.
CTTAGCCATGGCAACCTGAGCAAACAGACCCAGCATGTATCGGCCTGGTTTCCCACTTTCGGCAGCGATGAAATCATGCTTGGCGCCCTGCCTTTTTTCCACGTCTTCGGCCTATCCACCGCCATGAACCTGGCCATTTTCAAGGGTTGGGGAAACATCCTGGTACCCAAACCCCAACCCCCTCAATTGTTGGAGGCGATCAGTAAATTCAAGCCCACCTTTGCACCACTGGTGCCCACGATGTACATCGGCATGCTCGAGCACCCTGATATTGCAAAAACAGATCTCACATCCATCAAAGGCTGTTTTTCCGGCAGCGCCCCGCTGCCCGTGGAGGTAATCAGCGCGTTCGAGAAGAAAACCGGAGCGGTTATTGTCGAGGGTTTCGGGATGACCGAATCCTGCCCGGTAACCCACATCAATCCCTTTAAGGGCAATCGCAAAGTAGGCAGTGTGGGCGTTCCCATTTCAGACACCCAGAGCCGCATCGTGGATCTGGGTGACGGGACCACCGACGTTCCCGTGGGTGAAATCGGTGAGCTCCTGGTCAAGGGACCCCAGGTCATGAAGGGCTATTGGAACCGCCCCGACGCCACCGCCGAAACCCTCACCGACGGGTGGCTGCATACCGGCGATATCGCAAAAATGGACGAAGACGGCTATTTCTATATCGTCGATCGCAAGAAAGATATGATCATCTCCGGCGGCTTCAACGTTTATCCCCGGGATATCGAAGAGGTGTTTTTCGAACATCCCAAGGTGATGGAGGCCACGGTCATCGGCATTCCGCATCCCAAACGCGGCGAGGCGGTCAAGGTGTTCGTCGTACTAAAGGAAGGCCAGACGGCCACCGCCGAAGAGCTGATGAAGTATTGCGAAGACAAGCTGGCCAAGTACAAATGGCCCACGGACATCGAGTTCCGCAAAGAACTGCCAAAAACCAATGTGGGCAAGGTTCTTAAAAAAGATCTCAGAGCCATGGAGCAGCAGAAAAAACAATAGGAACGGGGCCTTGCAGGATGAGGCGATGAGAACAGCAGATTAAAAACCGGGGGTTGCATCCAGATGCAACCCCCGTTTTCATTTTTTTACAGATCGACTTATTTGCCGCCGAACGCGTCTTCGGAAATTTCTATGGACGCCGCGCAGGTGGTCATGATGGCGTCCATCTTGCCCATGGTAATGGGAAGCACGGCCTGCGTGAAATACTGCACGCTTTTCATCTGGCCTTCGTAAAAGGCCTGATCTTTTTTCTTGGGCCCTTTTTCCAGTTGGGTAGCCGCGACGACCCCTCGCCACAGCAGCATCCAGGCCATCACCACGTCACCGGAGGCCTCCATGAATGGATGCGCAAAGGCAAAAGCGCTCATCACCTTGGGTGACATGGCGGTGGCGCCCAGGTGCATGGCCACTTCACCCAGGCGCTTCAAGGCCTTTTCCACTCTAATCGCGCAATCCTTCAGATTGTCGATAGCCTTGGCCTGGGCGATGGTCTTCTGAATCTCGATCATCAGGTCCATGATCGGTTTGCCCTTGTTCATGCCCAGCTTTCGGCCCAGCAGGTCCATGGCCTGAATGCCGTTGGTACCTTCATAGATCATGGTGATGCGGCAATCCCGCAAAAGCTGTTCCTGGGGATACTCCCTGATATAACCATATCCGCCATAAACCTGCACGCCCGTGCTGCACACTTCAAAGGCCTTGTCGGTAACGTATCCCTTACAGATGGGAATAAGCAGGTCCACCATGCCCTGCAGCCGGGTTTTTTCCGCTTCGTCATCGGCAACCGCGATCTGATCGGAAAGGTAGCCGGCATAGTAAAGCAGACTGCGCATGCCCTCCACGGATGACTTCATGGAGATGAGCATGCGACGAACATCCGGGTGCTGAATGATCGCTACAGACGGTGCGTTGGGATCCATCATCTGCAGCAGGTTCTTGCCCTGAATCCGTTCCCTGGCGTAATTGACCGCATTCATGTATGACGGGCTGGCGCAGCAGAATCCCTGCATCCCCACGAGCAGTCGCGCCTCGTTCATCATCAGGAACATGGCCCGCATGCCCTTGTTCTCTTCGCCCAGCAGTTCGCCGACGCACTGGCCCCCGCCGCCCAAGGTCAATGAGCAGGTGGCGTTGCCGTTGATGCCCATCTTGTGCTCGATGCCCGTACAGACGACGTCGTTAAAATCGCCCAGACTGCCATCGTCGTTGACCCGGTATTTAGGGACCAGAAAGAGAGAGATACCCTTGGTGCCCGCGGGTGCCCCTTCGATCCGGGCCAGCACCGGATGGACGATGTTCTCCACCATGTCATGCTCACCGGCAGAGATAAAAATTTTGTTGCCGGTAATGGCGTAGGTGCCGTCTTCATTTTTCACGGCGGTGGTGGACAGGTTGCCGACATCCGAACCGGCTTCAGGCTCGGTGAGCAGCATGGTGCCGGTCCACTTGCCGGTAAACATGTTCCTCAAAAAGCGTTTCTTCTGCCGTTCCGTGCCGAATGCCTCCACCAGGAGGGCGGCGCCGTGAGTTAGTCCTGGATACATCATGAAAGCATAGTTGGCACCATTGAAATAGTCGCCCGCGGCCAACGCCACCGTGCGTGGCATGCCCTGCCCGCCGTATTCCGGGTCCTCGGGCATGGCCAGCCATTCACCTTCGACGAACAGGTCATATGCGCGTTTGAAGCTCTCCGGAACGGATACCTGGCCATTTTCAAGACGGCATCCCTGCTCATCACCCTCTTTGAAGGTGGGGAGAATTTCCTTTATCGCAAGATTACGCGCCTCACTGATGATCAAATCTACGGTCTTCTTGTTGAATTCTGCGTACTTTTCATGTTCACTCAACGCACCGACGTTCAACTGTTCATGAAGCACGAAATCAACATCTCTCCTGTCAGCGATTACCTGTGCCATGATCTATCCTCTCCTTGTTGACTGGTTGATCCGCCGTCGAATCGAGCATGCACGGCGATATATAGTTGTCTGTTCAATCCGTTATTTCTGTCTTGCCTGGACCGCCGATGCCCTGAATGAAAAGGTCCACCAACGGGTCAGCCATGGTTACCAGATCGTATTGCCCGCCTGAATGAATCCAGGAGTTGATCACCTCATCCACAGCACCGTTGATGAACCGCTTGACCAATCCCATGTATAGATCCCTTCGAATGGTTCCCTCTTCCTGGCCCAGCTCCACCACCTCGGAAATTATATCCCGGTACATCTTGGACATCTCTTTGATCTGCTCGTTCCCGAGCCGGCGGTTCTGGTGGGTTTCCGCCTGATAAACGATGGCCATGTTGCGGTCTTTCTGAAACTCCTGCAGGTGGACGTGAATCAAACACCGCAGTTTCTCTTCGGCAGTTGCCGGCTGGCTGACCGCATCTCGAAACCGTTCGAAGATCTGACGGGTCTTGTACTGGTAAAACTGAACCAGAATATCATCTTTATTCTTGAAGTAGAGGTAGATGGTTCCGTCCGCCACCCCAGCCTCTTTGGCAATCTGGGCAATCGTCGACTGAAAGTACCCCTGATCGGCAAATACGGTAATGGCCGCCTCCAGAATACGCCGGTATTTGTCATTATTTTTCTTTTTCGTGTTGATGGCGAACCTCCTGTTCACGAATGTTTATGAATGAATACTCATTCATTTATCAAAGCCAAAATCACCCTGTCAAGCCTTAACATGAAAAAAGCCGAAAAACCGATGACAACATGATCAAACCTTATCCGATTTTAATAAATCCGATTCTAAACGTCCGTCGTTCAGGTTGCACGGTCGATACCACATGGGGTCGACCCATGCCTGCAAAATGATGAGTAACCATTCATTTCATATTGACTTTGCCGCCGACAGATAATAAGCGGATTTGCCCTGTAGGCCTATTTTACATCCTTTATATGTTGACATGATTGCTTCACTCAGGTTAGTTTCGCTCCTTGGCTCATATCGATACGGTTCACGCTCACCCCGAATCCATGCGTGATCTGCATAACCTTTCATGGCATCGACCCCGTGTCATGATAAACAGGAGGAATGTCAAATGATTGTTGCGGAAAGAAAACCCTTTGAAGAGGTCAGGGCCATGGTCAAGGACTTTAAAAAAGTCCTCACTGTGGGATGCGGCACCTGTGTGGCGGTATGCCTGGCAGGCGGAGAAAAGGAGGTCGGCGTGCTCAACGCGGAACTGAAAATCGCCCGCCGCAGGCAAGGCGACCCCATCGAAACCGGTGGTGTTACCGTGGAACGGCAGTGTGACATGGAATTTCTGGAAGCGTTGGACGGCATCGTGGATGAATACGACGCGATCATCTCCATGGCCTGCGGCGCCGGCATTCAATTGATTGCCGAACGATTCCCTGAGATTCCCGTTTTCCCCGGCGTCGACACCAGCTTTATCGGCGTCAACCGGGAAGTGGGCTGGTATGAGGAGAAATGCCGGGCCTGCGGCTCCTGCGTGTTGGGTATGACTGCCGGTATCTGTCCGGTCACCATGTGCGCCAAAGGACTGTTCAACGGACCCTGCGGCGGGACCAACAAGGGCAGCTGTGAAATCAATGCCGATCAGCCCTGCGCCTGGCAGCGTATCCATGAGCGACTGGCCAAGCAGAATCGACTGCAAAATATTATCGACATCTGTCCGCCCAACGACTGGCGGAATCAAACGCCCAGAACCATCGTTCAGCCTGGCTACAAGGATCGCCTTGCCGCATTCGGCATTAAATAGCCGATTCGCCGGCGAGCACCACGAACACGGAACAAGCCAACAGAAGGATTCCCAAATGAAATCAGGAAGCAATCTTGAAAAAATACTACTTGCCGGACATTTTGCCTTTACCGGGGAGCTCGGGCCGCCCCGCGGAACCAACGTGTCGGTCGTGCGGGAAAAGGCCAAACATCTGGTCGGTATGGTCGATGCCGTCAATATTACCGACAATCAGACCGCCATGGTGAGAATGTCCAGCTGGGCCGCCTCGTTGATTGCCATGGAGGAGGGGCTGGAACCCAATTACCAGATGGTCTGCCGGGACCGCAACCGCCTGGCCATGCAGGCCGACATCCTCGGCGCCTCGGCCCTGGGCATTCGCAACATGCTCGCCTTGTCCGGCGACCATCAGCAGTTCGGCGACCATCCTCAGGCCAAAGGCGTCTTCGACATCGACTCCACCCAACTGATCGGGATGGTTAAAAAAATGCGCGACGAAGGAAAATTCCTGGGCGGGGCGGACATTGACGAACCGCCCAAAATTTTTATTGGCGGGGCGGCCAACCCTTTTGCCGAACCTTATGAATGGCGGGTTCATCGCCTGGCCAAAAAAATCAAGGCCGGCGTGGATTTCATCCAGACCCAATGCATCTATAACATGGAAAGAATGCGCCAGTGGGTCAAAGAATCCGTAGACATGGGGCTCACCGAAAAGGTCTATATCCTGGCCGGCGTCACCCCGATGAAGAGTGTCGGTATGGCGCGCTACATGCAGCTAAAGGTTCCCGGCATGGACGTTCCCAATGCGATCATCAAACGACTCCAGGGCGTGGACAAAAAAAAGGTGGCCGACGAAGGCATCAAAATCGCCTGCGAGCAGATCGAAGCGTTCAAGGAGATGAAAGGCGTCTCAGGCATTCACCTCATGCCCATCGAATGGGAGCACAAGGTGCCGGAAATTGCCGAGCGGGCAAAAGTCCTGCCTAGACCCGTGGTCTGATCAGCGCCGCACATCCATTGTCAACCAACGATCACCAAAGGAGTTTTCAAGTGAGTACTGAATCGAAAAAAGTCATGGTCATTGGGGGCGGGATCGCCGGACTGACGGCGGCCTGGGAACTGGCCGGTCAGGGCGCGCAGGTCGCGCTGGTGGAAAAAGCCGATTTCCTCGGCGGGCACGCCATTCAATATGCCTGCAAGGCAACGGACGAATGCCGTCAATGCGGCGCCTGCGCCGTGGAAAGCATGCTCAAGAACGTGGTCAACGAACCGTCCATCACCGTCCACCTGGCCACCCAGGTGACCGGCATCCATAAAAACGGAAATTTCAAGGCCAGCCTGAAAAAAATCGAGGCCGCCAAAGACCTGAAAGCCTGCGATGCCGGTTATCCGGCCAATCCGACGGGTTGTGCGGCCGCCAGGGGCTATTCATTGAACAACAGCAGATACTATCTGGCCGACGGCAGTCTGAACCCGGAAACAACCGGCAGTGAAGACACCCTTGAGGTGGAGGCCGTGGTCGTGGCGACCGGTTTTACCCCCTTCGACCCGCGCGTTAAGTCCACCTACCGCTACGACGATCTGGAAAACGTGGTCAGCGGCATTGACCTGGAATCGGGCAAGCGGGCCAAGGGAATGGTACTGCGGCCCTCGGATGGCAAACCGCCCAAAAAGATCGCCTTCATTCAGTGCGTGGGCAGCCGCGACGAACGCCTGGGCAATCTGTGGTGCAGCCAGGTCTGCTGCCCCTATGCCCTGAGAACGGCCCAGGCCATGAAGCACAAGGATCCGGAACTGGACATCACCGTCTTTTACATGGATATTCAAAACACGGGCAACGACTTTCCCGTCTTTTACCAGAAATGCAAGGGCGACATGAAATTTGTGCGCAACATCCCCGTGGATATGTACAAGACCGACGACGACCGTATCCGGACCCGGTTCATGGCCGCCGAGGGCAGCAGTGAAGCCGTGGACGATGATTTCGACCTGGTGGTGCTCTCTGTGGGCATCATGCCGGCAGCCGACAATGCGTCGCTGTCCGAACTGGTCGGCGCACCGTTGGACGGTGACGGCTTCTTCGCCTGCAGCGATAAGTTGAACCGGGCAGCCACCGGCCAGGATGGCATTTTTGTGGCCGGCACCGCTGCGGGACCGAAAACCATTGCCGAATCCATCGCCCACGCGGGCCAATCTGCCGGCGAAGTGATCAAATATCTGGGGAGGACCTCATGACACAGGAAACACAAATGGAAACCATCAACCTGTCCACCGATGTATTGGTGGTGGGTGCCGGGATGACCGGCGTGAAGGCCGCCAGCGAGATTGCCGCCAGCGGATACCGGGTGGTGCTGATCGATGCGGGTGCCGGTTTAGGTATGGCGGCAGGACCCTCGGTTGCCGATCTCGATGGGGAGGAACAGGCGACCCTGGAGGCGTTATTGGAAACTGTCAACGGATCGGAGATGATCGAGGTCATGACCGGCACCCGCATGGACGGCGCTGCCGGCGTGCCTGGCGACTTTCGGGTGTGGCTATCGGGCAATGACGACATCGTCGAAAAGAACGTCGGTGCCATCGTGGTGGCATCGGAGCTGGTCGCCTGCCCCTTGAATGAGGCCTATGGCCTGAACCTTTCAGACACGGTGGTCAGCCAGAGCCAGCTGGAAGCGGCGCTTCGTGAAAATCCGTCCGCATTTTCCGGGAAATCAGTGGCGTTCATGGTAGGACTGGCCCAAGATGGTAATCCGTTGGTACTTGAACGGGTTCTGAAAAGCGTGCTGGCCGTGGAAAACATGGTTGATACCAGCGCCTATGTGTTTGCCGGTGACCTGAAGGTGGCCGAAGACGGGCTGGAGCGCCTCTACCTGGAATGTCGGGACAAGGGTGCCATGTACTTCAAACTCAATGAAATTCCCGCCGTGACCCAAGAGGGCCGTTCACTGTCCATCACTTACGACGACCCGGTCCTTCAGCGCAAAGTCCAACTGGTCCCTGACGTCATCGTGGTGGAAGAGGCCATCGGCGCAGACCAGGTCAATGCGGCGCTGGCCGAGATGCTCAACATCGATGTCGGGTCCATGGGCTTTTTACAGACCGATAACGTTCACCGATATCCGGTTTCAACCAATCGCGAGGGCATTTTCGTGGTTGGCGGCAGTCGCCGGGTGAAAAAACGCTACGGCGCCCTGATGGATGTACAAAATGCCGCCATCCGGGTCCGCAGCCTCTTGGGGGACGGCACCATCACCGTACCGGCCAACAAGGCGGTTCTGGACACGGGCAAATGCACGTTCTGTCTAACCTGCCTCCGCTGCTGCCCCCATGGCGCGATCGACTGGTCGGCGGACAACAAACCGGTCATCTCCGCGGTGGCCTGCCAGGGCTGCGGCATCTGCGCCGCTGAATGCCCCATGGACGCCATCCAGATCGGTGACTTCAACGATGCCGAGATGATCGACCGGGTCACCCAATCGGCAGCAAACACGACCGAGGGTTCCCCCACGATCGTGGCTTTCTGCTGCCAGAACAGTGGACTGGAAGCTGCCCGCATGGCCGAGTCATTCGGCATGCCCCTGCCCAAGGGGTTAAAAACCGTGGCCGTGCCCTGTGCCGGCAAGGTGGACATCGGCTACGTCATGCACGCCCTGGCCGAAGGGGCCGACGGCGTGGTGATCATGGCCTGCCATAACGGCAACTGCAAATCGGAAAAGGGCAGCCTCTACGCCAGTTGGCGGGCCGCCAACGCCAAGGGCATGCTGGAAGCCATCGGGATCGAAGAAAACCGGATCTGTTTTGCCACCACGGCGTCGAACATGGGTGCTGATTTTTCCGGTATTCTCATGGAGATGGAAAAAACGCTGACAGGAAAATAGGCCAAAGAACGATTCCGACACGTGTTTGTAACGCCATGTGAAGCCGTGTCGACACCTTCATTTTTAGGCGGCAACGAAAATCGTCTGGGCAACATGGAGGCAGGCCAATGGTCTCTCCATGGACAAGCAAGGCCTGCCGCATTCAATTTTTTCCTTGTATTTTATGGATGACTCGATAATAAATGGGTTCTTAAATTTTTTAGCGTATTGGAAGCGTCGGTGGTAAATCAACTACGGAGGAATTAACAGTATGGCTGATGAAGCGATCAAGCTCGGCGGAAGGAAGCGATCCGTTTTCATCGACAAGGTGAAGGAAATCCTCCCCGAAGGGGGAAACCTGAACCTGTGCCTGACCTGCGGCGCCTGTTCATCGGGATGTCCGGCAACGGGTCTGGAGGGAATGGATCCCCGAAAATTTTTAAGAATGGCGGCCCTGGGCATGGATGAAGAGGTCCTGAGCACCAAATGGGTCTGGATGTGCAGCATGTGCACCCGCTGCATGTATGTCTGTCCTATGAAAATCAATATCCCCCAGCTGGTTTTCAACGCACGGGCGCAATGGCCACGCGAAAAGCGCCCCAAGGGCATCCTGGGTTCTTGTGATATGGCCCTGCGCAACGACACGTGCAGTGCCATGGGCGCCACGGAGGAAGACTTCCAGTTCGTCGTTGAAGACGTCCTGGAAGAGTACCAGGAAGCGCAGCCCGAGTTTGCCGAGATGCAGGCCCCGGTCAATAAACAGGGCGCCGAGTTCTTCCTCAACCAGAACTCCAGGGAGCCGGTGACCGAACCCGATGAAATGGTTCCCCTGTGGAAGATCCTGCACCTGGTCGGTGCGGATTGGACTTACGGCACCAAAGGCTGGGCCGCCGAAAACTACTGCATGTTCCTGGGGGATAACGAAGCCTGGAAACATATCGTCGAGGTGAAGAAAAAATCGGTGGAAGATTTGGGCTGTAAGGTCTGGCTCAATACGGAGTGAGGGCACGAACTCTTCGCAGTCCGGTTCGGACTGGATAAATTCAAGCTCGACTACAACTTCGAAATCAAAAGTATTATCCAATACTATGCCCAGTGGATCCGCGAGGGTAAACTGAAAGTCAATTCCGACTGGAACAAAGACCGCAAGGTCACCTTCACCGTTCAGGATCCCTGCCAGTTGGTGCGCAAATCCTTCGGCGACCCGGTGGCCGAAGACCTGCGCTACGTGGTGAAAGCGGTTGTCGGAGAAGAGAACTTCATCGACATGCACCCCAACCGCTCCAATAACTTCTGCTGCGGCGGCGGCGGCGGGTTCCTGCAGTCCGGATACCCGGATGAGCGCCGGGCCTACGGCAAACTCAAAGCGGATCAGATCCTGGCCACCAAGGCGGCTTACGCCATCACCCCCTGCCACAACTGTCACGCCCAGATCCACGACCTGAGCGATCAGTTGGAACATCCCTGGCAGACCGTCCACCTGTGGACCTTAATCTGCCTCTCCCTGGGCATTCTTGGCCCCAACGAACGCGAATACCTGGGTGACGATCTCAAGGATGTGAATGTGTTCCACCCTGAGTCGTCGAATATGTAATCCGCAACACCATCATCAACCAAAAGGCCGGATTCCCGAAGGGAGCCGGCCTTTTTTATTATCTTCAATTTTCGATTATAGGGGTCGGGTTTATCCTCACCCCTTTATGCCCCTTTGGACAATTTCACCGCACACACCTTGAGCTCCGGAATCCCGGATATCGGATCCAAGGCGGCATTGGTCAGCTTATTGGCCGCCGCCTGGGCAAAGTGGAAGGGGATGAAAACGGTTCCGTCCACGGCTTTGCGGGAAATCCGCACCCGGGCCTGGATCTCTCCCCGTCGCGAAGCGATGGTCACGCGTTCGCCGTCTTCGATGCCCATCCCCTGGGCATCGCCGCGCGTGATCTCCACAAAAGACTCCGGCACCCGTTCGTTGAGGCCCTCGGTCTTCATCGTCATCGTGCCGGTATGGTAGTGATAGAGCACCCGGCCGGTGGTCAGGTACATGGGATAGTCGTCGTCGGCCACTTCCGCTGGGGCAATCCATTCGATGGCGTGGAACATCCCTTTTCCACGGGTGAACTGCGCACCGTGTAAAATGGGGGTACCGGGATGTTCCGGGGTTGGACAGGGCCAGTGGAGCCCCTCGTGATCGATACGCGGGTAGCTGATCCCAGCGTAGGATGGGGTAACGCTGGCCAGCTCGTTAAAAATGGTCTCGCTGTCCTTGTAGGACATGGAGTAGCCCATGCGCGTGGCGATCTCGCAGGTAATTTTCCAGTCATCCTTGGCCAGCCCCGGTGAATCCACTGCCTTTCTGACCCGCTGCACCCGCCGCTCCGTATTGGAAAATGTGCCATCCTTTTCGGCGAAGCACTTGGATGGCAAGACCACATCGGCCATGCGGGCGGTTTCGGTAAGAAAGATATCCTGAACCACCAAAAAATCGAGATTGCTCAAGCACTTTTTGGCATGATTCAGGTCGGGATCGGACACCAGCGGGTTCTCGCCGATAATGTACAGGGCCTTGATCTCTCCACTGTGGGCTTTGGGCACCATTTTTGTGACCGTAAGTCCCGGTTTGGTGGGCAGCCCGGTGACGTTCCAGGCCCTTTCCATTTTTTTAATGGCGTCCAGGTTGTCCACCGCCTGGTAGCCGGTGAGCACGTTGGGAAGACCGCCCAGGTCGCAAGCCCCCTGGACGTTGTTCTGGCCGCGTAAGGGATTGACCCCGCCACCCCGGATGCCCAGGTTGCCGCAGAGCATGGCCAAATTGGCCAGCGACTTGACGTTATCAGTACCCGTGGTGTGCTGGGTGATGCCCATGCAGTAAACGATGCTTCCCGCAGGTGCCTGGGCGTAAAGACGGGCCGCTTCGATTAATTTCTCGGCAGGGATACCGGTGATGGATTCGACATGCTCAGGGGTATACTTCTCCACCACCGCCTTCATTTCGTCGAACTTCTCTGTACGATCCTCGACGAAGGTCTTGTCGTGCAGATCCTCTTTGATGATTACGTGCATCATGCCGTTGATCCAGGCCACGTCGGTCCCCAGGTTGGGCCGGATCCAATGCTCGGCAAATTCGGTCATCTTGATCCGCCGCGGGTCCACCACGATGAGCTTGGCCCCCCGGCGGGTAACCGCCCGTTTGACGAACGCCGAAATCACCGGATGGTTTTCCGAGGTGTTGGAGCCGGTGATGAGGATGACGTCGGCCTCCTCGATATCGGCGATGGTGTTTGTCATCGCGCCACTTCCGAAAGCTGCGGCCAGACCGGCCACGGTGGAGCTATGTCAGAGCCGGGCGCAATGGTCGATGTTGTTCGTTTTGAGCACCGCCCGGGTAAACTTGTGGGCGATGTAGTTCTCTTCGTTGGTGATGCGCGCCGAGGTGAATACGCCGATGCTGTCCCCGCCGTGGGTGTCGCGGATGCCCTTGAGCTTATCGGCCACCAGATCGATGGCCTCTTCCCAGGTGGCTTTGCGAAAAGCACCGTTCTCCTTGATCAAGGGTTCGGTAAGCCGCTGGTCACTGGCGATGAAATCGAAACCGAAACGGCCCTTGACGCACAGGCTGCCGCGGTTGGGGGCCTCATCCACACCAGACACCTTGACCACCCGATTATCTCGCACGTGAAGGTACAACTGACACCCCACCCCGCAGTAGCTGCAGGTGGTGCGCACTTTTTCGGTCTCCCAGGGGCGGACGTGGTAGCGCACATCCTTTTCCACCAGGGCCCCAACCGGGCAAACCTGCACGCATTCGCCACAAAAGACGCAGTCGGAATCTTTCAGCGGCCGGTCGCCGGCGGCGATGATTTTTGTCTCCGCACCACGGTAACCAAAGCTGATGGCATTGTTCACCTGCACCTCGTTGCAGGCCTGGACGCATCGCCCGCAGAGGATGCAGCGGGAAAAATCTCGCACGATAAATGGGTTGACCGTCTCCATGGGGTAGCGGGCCGGGGTTCCCTGAAAGCCTTCACCGGTCACCTGATAGCGGTAGGCCAGATCCTGAAGGCGGCAGTCTCCCCACACCGGACACAAGGCGTCGCTGTCGTCGTCTTTTGCGACCCTCAGCTGAAATTGGGTCCAGTCGCTGTCGTCCCGTCCGCGAACCGCACAATTGTGGTTGCCCGAAGAGAGCATGAGTCGCAGGATCTCTTTGCGCGACGACACCACGTCCGGCGATTCAGTGCGCACCACCATATTGGGGGAGGCAGGGGTGGAACAGGCCGGCAGCAGCGTCCGGGCCCCCTTTACCTCCACCACGCAGATCCGGCATGCGCCGGTGGGGGTGGTTCCCTTCAAGTGGCACAAGGTCGGAATATCGATGTGACCCCGCCGGGCCACGTCAAGGATCGTCTCCTCCGGTTCAATGGGAAGCTCGTTTCCGTTGATCACCATCAGGTTCGTCTGTTCCATATTCAGGTGCTCCTTTGGGGAGGGTCCGTTGGTCGAATCACCAGCCTATTTTTCCTATAGAAAATAACCTCTTTTGTCAATCCGGGAATGCATGTCCGAACAGATCGCCGGCCTGGCGACCCACAACACTTTGGAACATACCCTTGCGTCGTTATCTACCCACAGTCTAATGAGGGCGGCGATGTTGGAAATGGCAAAGACTCGATTTTCTTGAAAAAGCGATACGTCGAAGACCAGATGCACCATCCGTTTTTCCAAGCGGATCTTTCGAGCATGGGATCGTGGCGCATGGTTCGATTTTCCTAACTTTTGGGGGATGGAAACGTTGCTGCAGCATAGCGAGACATCACCCCCAGGTACCCCACAGCACCCAGGAGGCTGCCCAAAAAATCCGCTAACACATCATACGCATCGGCTTGGCGGGCCGCCACAAAAGACTGGTGGAATTCATCGCTCACGCCGTAAAGGGAGGCAAAGAGGACACTGATCGCCAGCAACTGCATGGGGGACAGTCTCTCGGGCCAGGTCACCCGGCAAGCCCGGCAAAAGAGAACCGCCAGCAGTCCATAGGCAACCATGTGCATCACTTTGTCTTTCAGTGGGAAAGAGAGGCCTAAATCGGGCGCCGGAAAACTGGATTGGACAAAGATGGCCGCACCGAGTGCAATGACCGGCAGCCAGTATATGAAGAATGTTCTCGGTGCGGTTTTCATGGGGCAGCAGGAAAAGCCTAAAGGGCAGCCGCTTAAGCCCTCCCAGGTGGCCGGGAAAAACTGCGGCGGCGGTTGTCGTGGCCTATTCGCCGAACATCTCCAGATGCAGGCGCCTGTCAGCCACGTGGGCCGTCACCTGCGCCATGAACTGGGACATGGGGATGCCATAACGGACAGTGCCGTCCAGCGTGCGAACGGATATGGTGCCGGCCGCCTGCTCTTTGGCGCCGCAGGTAAGAATCAGCGGGGTCTTGGCCAGCTGAGCTTCGCGAATCTTTCGGTTGAGGCTCTCCGTCCGGTCATCCACCTCAACCCGCAACCCTGCGCCGGTCATGGTTTTGGCGATTTCCTCGGCAAAGGGAATCAGGTCATCGTTGATGGGCAGCAAAACCGCCTGAACCGGTGCCAGCCAGAGGGGAAACTTGCCTTCGAAATGCTCGATGAGAATTCCCAGAAACCGCTCGATGGAGCCGAACACCGTCCGGTGCAGCATGATCGGCCGGTGCCGTTCATTGTCCGCACCCACATAGGTCAGGTCGAACCGCTCGGGCAGGCTCATGTCCAGCTGAATGGTGCCGCACTGCCAGGTCCGTCCCAGGGCGTCATTGATGTGCAGGTCGATCTTGGGTCCGTAGAAGGCGCCATCCCCCTCGTTGATGCGGTATTCCTTGCCGTAGGCATCCAGTGCGGAGCGAAGGCCCTTGGTAGCCTGTTCCCACTGCTGATCGGTACCGATGGATTTTTCCGGCCGGGTGGACAGCTCCAGATGAAAACCGAGACCGAATTGGTTGTAGATCCGCTCCTCCAGACGCAGCAGGTCGATAATCTCAGCCTGAATCTGTTCCGGCATCATGAAAAGATGGGCATCGTCCTGGTGAAAGGCCCGGACCCGAAACAGGCCGTTGAGCACGCCGGACAACTCGTGGCGGTGCACCAAACCAATCTCCGCTGCGCGGATGGGCAGCTCCCGGTAGGAGTGCGGCCGTGTGCTGTAGAGCAGCATGCCGCCAGGACAGTTCATGGGCTTGATGGCATAGTCCTGCTGGTCCACCTCGGTGGTGTACATGTTCTCACGATAGTTCTCCCAGTGGCCGCTTTTCTCCCACAAGGTGCGCTGGAGAATGATGGGCGTTTTGGTTTCCACGTATCCGGCTTCCCGGTGGGCATCGCGCCAGAAGTCCAGCAGGGCGTTCCACACATCCATGCCCTTGGGATGGAAAAAGGGCATGCCCGGAGCATCCTCATGGAAGCTGAACAGATCCATGGCCGCGCCGATTTTACGATGGTTGCGCTTTTTGGCCGCTTCCAGAAAGTTGAGATAGGCGTTGAGCTGCTTTTTGTCAAAAAAGGCAGTTCCGTAAATCCGCTGCAGCTGGGCCT
>JAGTUY010000301.1 GCA_018224455.1 Desulfosarcina sp. | reverse complement strand
GTGTAGATCGGATTGCCCGCGGCCGGCACGAACGCTTTGTTATCGACAAGGCGAAATTCGATGCCAAGTTGAAGGAGAAGATAGCAAACAAATCCCAACAGCCAAGTCCCAAATGACCAACAAATCACAATAAATGGCTCAAATTTCCAAACCTGACCATCTGGAAATGACATTCCAATCATGCATGGTTGGTCTGTGCTTGTTTTTGAGATCCGGTGCTTTTCATTTTTTTAAAATCGGTTAGTTAGGGTTCGTCCGGGTTGGGTTTTATATCATCGGTTTGATCCGCTCACGGCGGACCGCCAATGGGCCTATCAGCCCTGATACATTCCCTCGGCAATGTCGGCAATCTCGCATTCCAAACCGTTGTCCTTGAGCAGCTGCATGACGTTGTGCATCTGCGATGCCCCCTGAAATGTCTATTTCGATGCTGGTTACGGCCACCGACGGTAACCACGGTCGCGGTGTGGCCTGGGTTGCCGAGCAGCTGGGGTTGAAGGCCGTCATTTATATGCCCAAGGGGTCGGCGCAATCCCGTGTAGACAACATTCGCGCCCACGGCGCCACGGTCCGTGTGACCGACCTGAATTACGACGACACCGTGCGCCTGGCGGGTCGCATGGCCCGCGAAAACGGGTGGCATGTGATTCAGGACACCGCCTCACCGGGCTATGCCGACATCCCCCGCTGGATCATGCAGGGCTACACGACCATGAGCATGGAGGCCATCGATCAGATGGGTGGAAAGCGGTTGCCTCCCACGCATGTTTTCCTTCAAGCCGGGGTGGGCTCTTTTGCCGGCGCAATGGTCGCTCATCTGGCCGGTGTATTTAAAGACGAGACACCCCGATTTATTGTTGTGGAACCGACCCATGCGGCCTGTCTGCTCGCTTCGGCCGATGCCGGGGACGGCCGGCACCATGCCGTCACCGGTGATCTGGAAACGATCATGGCCGGCTTGGCCTGCGGCGAGCCCAACCCCATGGCCTGGGATATTTTGCGGGAATTTTCCAGCGCCTATGTCAGTTGTGACGACTATGTGGCCGCCAACGGGATGCGCATCCTGGCCAATCCGCTGGCGGGGGATGACCGCATCGAGGCCGGCGAGTCGGGAGCCGTCGGTATCGGTTTGCTGGACATGCTCGCCAACCTGCCTCATCTCATCCCGCTTAAGGCTGGGCTGGATATCGGGCAGCATTCCAGGATCCTGTTTTTCAACACGGAAGGGGCAACCGATCCGGAAAACTATCGTAAAATTCTCTGGCACGGGAAATACCCCATTGCGGGTTAACCTCACCCTCTCTCCGCCATCGAATCCGCGCGCTCATTGTTTAACTGCCGGCAGATTGTTTCTGACCTGGCGCAGTTGACACCGATCCGCTCAAGCCCTTCGATGTCTGACTGAGCCATGCCGGAGATGGCATCCACCGCCGCCGTGACACGAAAATCACGTTCACTGGCCTGGAATATGGATGTTCGTGGACAGTTGGGATAGTTGCAGCCGCAGAATACCAGTGTGGAGACGGCCTTCTCTTTGAGGAGGGCTTCGAGGGGCGTGCGATAAAAGGCACCCCAGCGGGGTTTGAAGATGAGGGCTTCCGCGGGGCCGATCGGTTGAATCGAACCGGACATCAGCAGATCGTCGTCGATGCGGATATCTTTTGCTGGAAGCAGCTCGTCGGCCGGTCTACGCCCCGGCGATCCTTTCAGCAGAATCCGCCTTCCCGCAAGCAGAGACCGCCTGCGGCACCGGTCGGCGTCGCGGGCATCCGGCATGTAGATGCGGATGACGTGGACGATGGGCCGGCCGACCGCACGGAAAGTCCGACACAGCTGGTGGATTTGCGGCAGGATGGTCGAGGTGCCGGGAACTTCGAATGTCCCGTTGTCCAAGGTGTCGTTTTGGACGTCGATGGTGATCAGGGCGGCTCGGTCGTATTCGGGAATGGTGAATGGGTCGGGTGGTGTCACGTCAGATGTCTCGCAAGCGCATTGTTGCCGCATCGCTGCTAAAAATTGCTAAAAAGAAAAGGCTGCCTTCCGTCAACCGATGGTGCAGCGGTTCCGGCCGTTTTCCTTGCTGCGGTAGAGCAGGGTGTCGGCACGTTTGATGATACTGACGGCGGTGTCGGTTGGGTCGGCCAGTGTTTCGCCGATGGAGACCGTCACCTTCAGCATCCGGCCGTTTTCCCGGATAGGAGATTTCTCCACCAAGGAGCGCACCCGCTCGGCAGCTGAACGCAAGCCGTCTTCATCGACGCGCTTGAGGATGCCGACGAACTCTTCTCCGCCCCAGCGACCCATCAGGTCCGACGGACGGGCGGTGTTCATGAACGTGCGGGCGACAACTTTGGGTACACGATCTCCCACGTCATGGCCATAGCTGTCGTTGACCGGTTGAAATCATCGATATCCATAATGGTTCTACCATCCTGCAATGACATGGTTTCCGTTTACTGCACCGACCATCACCGATTACTTCAGGTCGAACTGTTGCCACACGGCGTTCTCGGCATTCAAGGTAATCAGTCGCTGGGACGTTCGCAGGGTAATCTTGTTGTAGGTGGTTTTCAGCGAAACAACCGTCTCCTTGAGTTGAAAACGAATTTCGGCAACGCCTCTGCGATAGGAGGAGAACCCGAATGCCCGAGACGGGGTGACTATTGCGGCGACCCGGCCTTCCGCCTTCTTGGCGACGATCGATTCGCCAATGGGCAGGCGGGTCTGAACAAAACCGCCGGTATGGGTGCCGAAGGTGACGATGCGCTCTCCGGTCAGCATGATCAGCAGGTGGGCAGCGAGCAGTATGTCGGGAGGCTCTTTTTTTTCAATGATTTTCAAGGAGCGAACGTTCCACTGCCCTGATCTGACCGAAACGGCCAACAACCGCTCATTGGTGAGAAAGGCACCAATTTCCCCTTTGGCCCCTTGCCAGAGAATCCTTTCATCTGAACTTTTAGATTCGGAAAAATTGCGTTTTCCATCCACCACGGCGATGAAGTTGCTGTCCGTGGCAAAGATATCCACCAGATCCTCGACCTCTTCGAAGGCCAATGCCCATGGGGTCATCATGAACAGGACGACAACGCACAGCAAGTATCTTTTCCGTCTAACGCGCATGGCAACGCTTTCAGTCAGGGGTCAATCCTAATCTACACCATCATTGCACCGGGTCAAGAACCCGGATGTCCTTTTGTTTGC
>JAGTUY010000300.1 GCA_018224455.1 Desulfosarcina sp. | reverse complement strand
GGTCCTGACCTTCAGCGAATCCATCAAGTCCGAAGCCGCCCGGAATTACGGCGAACCGCCCTATGGTCGCGCGGAGCTTTCAAACCTGAAAACCTTTAGCGTCAAGATGGACTTGAATCTTGCGGAGAGCTTGGCCCGTTTGCGAAAAGCCGGCATCCAAGTCGAAGATGAACAACAGACCCTTTTGGATATCGCCAAGGTGAACGACACCTCACCACAGCAATTGTACCTGCGGATGAAACCGGAAGAGAAACCCGTCGAGGGAGACGTTTTCCCGGAAGCGCCCGAGACGGGATTCGGCAAACGCATCCTGTCGGATGTTTGTCGACAGTACGGGCTGAACGTACCGGCTGTTTTAAAAGTATTGGCAAACGAAGGCATCACCGCGGCCCCGGATGCCACCATCAAGCAGATCGCCGAACAGAACGACCTCGCTCCCCAGGACGTTTTCGCGGCCATAGGCAAGGCCGCAGGGGAAAATTGAACGCTTTTAAAAGGAGAAAACATGAGAAGACATATCATTGCCGCAGTGGCAATCCTTCTTGCGGCGTGGGGCACAACCGCTTACGCGGGTGAAATGACCCTGGAAGCCTATCTTTCCGGCTTCGATTACCAGGCCCGAAAAGACATGAAGATCGACAGCGAGGCACTGGTGAAGGGCCTCACGGAAGGCAAGATCCAACTGATCGATATCCGCTTCAAGGAGGAATACGACGCATGGCGCATGGGGTTTGCCGTCAACATTCCGCTCAACGAACTGCCGGAGCGGTTGGACGAACTGGACAGCAACAAGATCATCGTCACGGCCTGTCCCCACAAGGATCGGGCGGGGCTTGCCATGGCCTACCTGCGAACCAAGGGGTTTCAGTCGAAGTATCTGGTGGACGGGCTGGTGGGCCTTGCCGAGCACCTGCGAGGGGACAAGGCACGTGATTTCATGCAATCAACGAAGCCCCAATGACACCCGGGGTCCCGGCAACGTCCAAAAATGGAGGGCCACGCTCCGTCGTGGCCGTCCGCGGTCGGACGCGACAGAGCGCGTCCCTCCAACTTGGGTCGGACTTGCAATCCCAGGGCCGGTATTATATAAACCGGCATCCAAAAGGTGAAGAAAGATAAGCTTTAAAGGATGACAAAGGTACTGATTGCCATATTCTTGCTGTTGGCCCCCAACTCGGGCCAGGTGTGCGCCGCTGCGGCGGCCTGCGCCCGGGATGCCGGCTGTCATGAAACGGTTGCCTCTCATCGTCTGCCCGATCATCACCATTCAGCGACCTGTGAAATGACGTCCTGCCACGCTCGTGGCCCACGGGTGTTGGTTTTGACGGATGCTTCGGCGTCCCGAATCCAAAGGCCTTTATACGGCAAGGTGCGTTCCTTCACCTTGCAAGCACCACCTGTAACAGTCGACGTGCAAGCCGGTTCTTTTCGAAAATCAGCCTGGCTTCGCCCCCACCCTTTCCCGGAAGCATTGCCTCCGCCCTATCTCGTCCATTGCACCTTTCTCTGTTGAAAAGCTAATTCTCTCCCTTTCTGAAGTATGCGCGGCGCTTCGGCGGCCATTTCCGGACCGTTCTGTTCGGATTATAGGTTATCCATCAGCCACCCCTTTTTTAGAATAAATTGCTCGGGATTTTCCCTGCAATATAGCCTCAACAAAGGATATTCTTATGAATATGTTTATAAAATTTATTGTATCGACAATATGTTTCGGATTTCTGCTGTTCGGAAAATTTTAATTAAAAAGGTAACCATAGCAAATAGCAACGAAGGAGTTTTCGCGCATGGCGCAGCAAAAGAAGCAAAAAATGGTCAAGGACCCCGGCGGCAAGCCGGCCGTCGCCCGCCGCCAGGTTCCTGTCTGGCTGCCGGTGGCGACGCTGGTGGTCGGATTTTTCGCCGGTACGATCTTCGGCGTGATGAAGACCGGCCCGCTGCCCGGCGGGCAGGGCGGTGCACCCCCGACGGCTTCCGGCAAACCGCCGGCCCGGATGTTTCAGGCCCTGGAAGCCGCGGCCGCGGGCGATCCGCAAAACGCCGAAGCCTGGGTTCAATTGGGCAATGCCTATTTCGATGCCGATCACTATCAGAAGGCCATCGAGGCCTATGAAAAATCCCTGGTCATCGCCCCGGGCAATCCCAACGTGCTGACCGACCTGGGGGTCATGTACCGCCGCAACAAGCGGCCAGAAAAGGCGGTGGAGATGTTCAGCCGGGCCATGGACGCCGATCCCCGGCACGAGGTATCGCGGATGAACAAGGGCATCGTTCTCCTGTACGATCTCAAGGACGAGCAGGGGGCTGTCGAGGCCTGGGAAAGCCTACTGGCCATCAATCCCCTGGCCACCTTTGGCGATGGCCAATCCGTGGATGAACGGGTCAGTCATTACAAGGAAGGCCATGACGTGGAAGGAGGTCCCGGAAAATGACGCCAACCACGAAGCCGGATGCCATCCTAGCCCCGCTTTGGGCGGGGCTGGCATCCATCCGCCTGACGGTAACCTTGCTGCTGTTGCTGGCGGCCACGTCGATCGTCGGCACCCTGATTCCTCAGGGGGGCGATCCGGCCGACTATATCCGTAGCTATGGTGAAGCCGTCTATCGCCTGTTGTATGTCTTCGATCTGACTGGCATGTATCATTCCTGGTGGTTCCGCGGCCTGATCCTGTTGCTGACCGCCAATATCGTTGTATGCACATGGAAGCGGTTTCCCGCCGTCTGGCGATCGGTTGCGACGGATACCCTGAACCTGTCCTCCGGGCGCTCGGAACAAGAGGGAACCATCAGCTTTGCGGCGCCCGGTAATCCTGAAGCGCTGCGAACCGGTTATGAAGCCTATTTCAAAAGGCGCTTTCGCCGGTCCCGGACCGAGGCCGTCGAAGACGGGTTTCGCATTCTCGGCGAGAAGGGCCGCTGGACCCGTCTGGCGGTTACCGCGGTTCACCTGAGCGTCGTCATGCTGCTGGCCGGCGCCCTGATCGGCTCAGTGTTCGGGTTCGACGGCTATGTTAACATCGCCGAGGGCGAACGGGTCGACCGCATTCAGTTGCGCAACAGCGGCGCGGTCGTTCCATTGGGGTTCGACATCCTTTGCGAGGATTTCGATGTCAGCTTCTATGAAACCGGCGCGCCTAAAGAATACCGCTCCCGCCTGCACATTCTGGAGGAGGGGCAGACGGTCCTGCAGAAGGATATCATTGTCAACGACCCCCTGCGCTATAAGGGCATCAACCTCTTCCAATCCAGCTACGGCAGCCTGCCGCCCAAGGCCCTGACCCTCGGCTTCACATCCCGGGATGGCGGTGAGAAGGTCGAGCGCACGATGGCCGTCGGGCAACAGGCGGATCTCCCCGGTTCGGGAAAGCGGTTTCATCTCAAGGCGGTCGAGGGCAACTTTCGCCTGCGGGACATGGAGGTGGGGGAAACGGCCGTGGGGATCATGGAGGAGTCCGACGGGCGGACCACCGAGGTGGTGCTGCCCATGCGCTTTCCAACCTATGACAAAATGCGCCAGGGCGAGTGGGTGGTGGCCGTTGAAGCGCACGAACACGCCTACACCACCGGCCTTCAGGTGACCCGCGATCCGGGCGTTCCCCTGGTATATGCCGGTTTTGTGCTGTTGCTCGTCGGGTGTTGTGTGGCCTTTTTCCTCGGGCACGAGAAAGTCGCCGTTGAAGTCATCGACAGCGCCC
>JAGTUY010000299.1 GCA_018224455.1 Desulfosarcina sp. | reverse complement strand
GTAGGTGGCCCTTCGGGTTTTTAACGTCTCTTCCCAGGCTGCCCGGTTCATAAAGGCCAGCATGAGCACCTCTCCGGTTTTTTCGTCTTGGGCAATGGCCGGTATCAGTCCGCCCATTTTTTCAAAATTCAGTTCGATCATTCGCTTTGACTCCCCTGGTGGACGCAGGCATTTCGTTTTCTCGATCAAAAACAACTTCGTCCACGGTCTTCAATCGTTTATGTAAAGTCGGATTATCTAACCACATCACCTGCGGGAGTCAATCTCTTTTTTCCGCAACTGCGGGATAATCTTGCGAAAAATTATTTACTGTGTTAGGGTAATGCGGCTATTACGTCCGGGCTCGGACCCAGGGGGTCGTTGGCGCAGCAGCGGCTGATGCCTAAACTAGAACGGGTTTTACAATCTGCCATGTCCAGAGAAAAAAGCGCTTCTCAGATTCTGAAAAAACGGGCTCGCCACCCATCGGGTGCGATTATTGGCCGGCTCGCCAAGTGGTCGCTGATCATGGCCGTCATGTTAATGGGTGTGGGTGCCGCGGCGATGGTGGGCGTCTATTTCTATTTGAGCGACGACCTGCCCAAAATCACGTCGCTTACGGATTACCACCCGTCCATCATCACCACCGTCTATTCTGACGACAACCGTAAAATTGCCGAATTTTACAAGGAGCGGCGCATCGTGGTTCCCCTGTCAAAAATCCCCATCCAACTCCAGCAGGCCTTCATCGCCGCTGAAGATTCCCGGTTTTACAAGCACCAGGGTATCGATCTATTCAGTATCGTCCGGGCCTTTATTAAAAATATCGAAGCGGGCGCCATCGTCCAGGGGGGCAGCACCATCACCCAGCAGGTCACCAAATCATTTCTGCTCACCCCCGAGCGCAGTTACGAACGAAAGATCAAAGAGGCCATTTTAGCCTACCGGATCGACAAGACCTTCACGAAGGAAGAGATCCTTTACCTGTATCTGAACCAGATCTACCTGGGCCACGGCGCCTATGGCGTTGAAGCCGCGGCTGAAAATTACTTCGGTAAATCGGTCAGCGAACTAAGCCTGGCTGAGAGTGCCATTCTGGCCGGACTGCCCCAGGCCCCCAGCCGATACTCCCCCTTCCGGTTTCCCGAGCGGGCCAAACAGCGGCAGATCTATGTGTTGAACCGAATGCTGGCAGAAGGGTTCATCAACAACACCGAGGTGACCGAGGCCATTGACGTAAAGATGGACATCAAGCCACGCCGCAACTGGTACATTGAAGAGGTGCCCGTATACACGGAACACATCCGGCGGTACGTGGAAAAAAAATACGGCGAAGACGCCCTTTACACCCAAGGCCTCAAGATTTACGCGGCTGTCAATATCGAAATGCAGCGGGCCGCCCGGCAGGAGGTCGAAAATGGCCTGCGTGAACTGGACCGCCGGCTTGGATATCGGGGGCCGGAAGCCCATCTGGCACCCGAGGAAATTGAAACCTTCAGCGATGAACGCCAGGTCTCGCTGCAGGAAACCCCGCTGGCCGAAGGGACATCGACCACGGGGGTGGTCATCGATGTGAATGACAAGGAAGGAACTGCCACCGTTCGCATGGGCGATGCCCGAGGGACCCTTTCCATTGACGATCTGCGCTGGGCGCGCAAACCCAATTCGAACCTGGCGTTTTACCAGGCTCAGGTGAAAAAGGTCGGCCAGGTGCTCAAAACTGGAGACGTCATTCTGGTGCGGGTGGTAAAAAAGCGGGAAGCCGCGGACCTGTGGGAGGTTTCCCTGGACCAGGTTCCCGATGCCCAAAGCGCACTGATCTGCATCGAAGCCGAAACCGGCCTGGTAAAGGTAATGGTGGGAGGGCGCGACTTCATGGAGAGCCAGTTCAACCGGGCCATTCAGTCCCGTCGCCAGCCGGGCTCCGCATTTAAACCCATCATTTATGCTGCCGCGCTGGACAAGGGGTTTACCGCGGCAACAGAAATCATTGACTCCCCCATTGTCTTCAAAGACGAGGTCAATGACTTCACCTGGAAGCCGAAAAACTACGGGAAGAAGTTTTACGGGCCGACCTTGCTTCGCGAGGCCCTGGTCAAATCACGCAACGTCGTTACCATTAAAATACTTCAGGAAATCGGCATCGACTACTGTATCGAATACGCCCACCGGCTGGGCATTGAATCCGACCTGGCCCGGGACCTCTCTATCGCCTTGGGATCCTCCGGTGTGTCTCTGTTAGAGCTGGTCAATGCCTATGCCGTTTTCGCCAACCAGGGTTATCTGGTGGAGCCCGCCTTCATCACCAAAATCGAAGACCGCTTCGGCAATGTCCTTGAAGAGATGAACCCGTCAAGGGAACGGGTCATCGACAAAAGTACCGCCTACATCATGACCAGCCTGCTGGAAAGTGTGGTGCAAGAGGGAACCGGCAAGCGGGTCAAGGCATTGAACCGGCCGGTGGCCGGAAAAACAGGAACGACCAACGACCTTCAGGATGCCTGGTTCGTCGGCTACACCCCACGGTTCATCTCCGGCGTCTGGGTGGGCTACGACAACGGGCGAACGCTTGGCAAGGGGGAGACCGGCTCACGAACCGCCAGTCCGATCTGGCTGGGTTTCATGGACAGAATTTTAAAGGACAAACCGGTACGGATGTTCCAGGTCCCCGAGGGCGTGGTTTTTGCGAAGATCGATGCGGAAACCGGCCTGTTGCCCATCCCCGAATCCCGAAAAACCCTGTTCGAATGTTTTAAAGAGGGCTCCGTTCCTACCGAATACACGAAAACGCCGGACACCATCGTAGATACCGAATCTTTTTTCAAGTCCGACATGTAACCGATGAAGCTAAGATCGATTCTGAGGGTGCTTTCTCTGCTGGCCTTTCTCTCCGCCAGCGTGGCCGGCTACCTGGTTTATAGCACCCTAAAAGAATACGCCTTTCAGGAGGCCGAACGCAACGCCCAGAACCGGCTTCAGACCACCAAAAAAAATCTGTCTGCCTTTTTTTCCGAAAATATCAAGCCCGTAAGGATGTTGGCGGCAATGCAGCCTTTGGTGGATGTGCTGGACCACCCCAACCCGCAAACCTTGAATGCCGCCAATGCGCTGCTGGATCTGTTCAAAAAAACCTTGGCTGTGGAAGTCTGCTACCTCATGGACCGCCGCGGAAACACACTTGCCTCGTCCAACCGAAACGATTCGGACAGTTTTGTGGGCATGAACTTTTCCTTCCGCCCTTATTTTCAGGACGCTATGCAGGGGCTTCCTGCCAGTTACCTGGCCCTGGGCACCACCTCGCGAAAACGAGGCGCCTACTACAGCTATCCGGTGTACCGGAAAGATTCCGACACCCCGTTGGGCATTGCCGTCATCAAGGCCTCCATTTTTTTCGTTGAAAAAGAACTAACGCCGGAGGAGACCAGTATCCAGCTGGTCGTGGATCCCCAGGGGATGATTTTCATTTCCAGCCGCGCTGAATGGCTATACCAACTCATGTGGCAATTAAAACCAAACGATATTAGGCGATTACGGCAATCTCGGCAGTTCGGTAACGGCCCCTGGCACTGGACGGGCCTTCGAAAAAAGGGGAGTAAGGAGGTCATTGATGCTTCCGGAAAACCGTATCTGTTTCACCAGATTGCCGTCGACGACTACCCGGGCTGGAAAATTATCCACCTTTACGACCTCAAAGCCGCATCCAGGCTGGTTTCCGAACCCCTGTGGAAAATCATACAGCCGGTCATCATCATCCTGTGTTGCCTGCTGGGCGCATCTATTTTTTTCCTCTACCGCCAGGCCAGCCTGGAAATCGCCAGACGCCGCACCGTGGAACAGGCGCTTCGACAAAGCGAAGAGCGATACCGCTCACTATACCACCACACCCCGGCCATGCTGCATTCCATCGATAAACATGGAAACCTGGTCAGTGTCAGCAACTATTGGTCGGATGCCCTCGGATACACACGAGAAGAGGTCATTGGCAAAAAGCTCACCGACTATCTGTCCCCGGTTTCCCGAAAATATGCAGAGGAAACCATTATCCCGGCTTTTTTCAAAAAGGGTTTCATCAAAGACGTCCCCTATCAGTTTATCAAGAAAAGCAAGGCGATTATCGAGGTTCAGCTTTCCGCCATCACCGATCGTGACGAGCAGCGACAGACCTTTAGATCCCTCGCCGTCTCCATCGATGTCACCGAGCGAAACAAAGCCGAGCGGGCGCTTCAGGAAGCCAAGGAAGCGCTCAGCCGTTATTCAAAAGACCTTGAGCGTCAGGTGCGCAAACGCACGCGTGAAATTTCGGGAATTCTCCAGTACACGCCGGCCGTGGTTTATATCAAGGATGCAGACGGCAAATATACGATGGTCAACTCAAAATTCGAAGAGTTGTTCGACATCCGCTCCTCCGAGGTTCGGGGGAAAACCGACCAGGACTTTCTCGCCCCTGAGATCGCCGAACAGTTCTTTAAAAATGACGACCGGGTCCTTCGCGAAAAAAAGTCGCTCCAGGTGGAAGAACGCATCGCTATCGACGATGATGCGCACACCTATTTAAGCACCAAATTTCCCCTTTACGACGGCAAGGGCCAGGTGACTGGCGTTTGTGGAATTGCCACGGACATCACCGCACTTAAAAAAGCCCAGGAGCGGCTGCGGCGACTCTCGGCAAGCATCATGACCAATCAGGAAAAAGAGCGTGCCTCTCTGGCCCGTGAGCTTCACGATGAATTGGGGCAGGTACTTACCGCGCTTCGCATGGAAGCGGTCTGGATCCGCAATCGTGTGATCAAATCCGATCCCGCCGCTTCGGCCCGTGCATTGACAATGTGTGAACTCATCGATACAACCATTGAAGAGGTTCGCGGCCTGGCCATCCGCTTGCGGCCGGGCGTTCTGGATCATTTGGGGCTGGTGGAAGCGATTGAATGGTATACCGCCGATTTTGAAAAGCGCTATGACATCAGCTGTGTGTTTGAACACGAAAACGGCCCCGAAATCCGGGGCGATCTTGCTACGGCCGCCTACCGCATCTCACAGGAGGCGCTGACCAATGTCGCCCGCCACGCAGCAGCGACCCGCGCCAAGGTAACCTTGTCGTTTGACTGCGGCAATTTATCGCTCACCATCAAGGATAACGGCAAGGTCTTCGAACTGGACGCATTGGATGAGGCCGAAGGCCTGGGCATGGCAAATATGCGCGAGCGTGCCAACCTGGTGGGGGGGTCTTTTGAAGTTCAATCCAGACCTGGGGGAGGAACCCGGATCTGCTTCTCCGTTGCCTTATCTGAAAGCTGACCATCATGATCAAGGTTCTGCTTGCCGATGACCACAGCATTGTTCGCGCCGGACTCCGACGAATCGTCGAAGAGAGCGGAGACATTGAAGTGGTGGCCGAAGCCTCGGATGGTCGGGAGGCCGTGTTGGCGGTGCGCAAAGAAAAGCCGGATGTGGCCGTGATCGATATCTCCATGCCTGTTTTAGACGGCCTGGAAGTGATCACCCAGCTTAAAAGCGAGTTTCCGGAAGTGCCCATTCTGGTACTGACCATGCACGAAGAACATCAGTATGCGGTTCGGGCGATCGAAACCGGTGCAATGGGCTACATCACCAAACAAAGTGCGCCGGAGCAGTTGGTCAAAGCCATTCGTAAAGTCCACGCCGGATCTTTGTTTCTAACGGACGATGCCGCTGAAGCGCTGGCACTCAGGGTCGCCAAGGGCAACAAGGCCCAAAGCCCACTGGACTCACTCTCCACCCGGGAACTTCAAGTTCTGCGGCGCCTTGCCCTGGGCAACACCAACCGGGAGATTGCCTCCGCCTATCATATCAGCATCAAAACAGTGGATACCTATCGGTTCCGCCTGCTGAAGAAATTAAACCTGCGCAACAACGCCGACCTGTCCCGCTTTGCCATCCAGAACCACCTCATATAGATTTATCATATTAAAATCATTATACCTTTTTTAAATCTTGTCTTTTCCTGACAGCAATCTAAAAACAGCTTGAAAAAAACACATAAAACCGCTATATGTACTTGTTTTATTATAATGTTACACAACATTCGGTATATAGGACCAATCAATGGGTATTCTCTCATCTCCCGTGTCCATCACCCAATATCGCGTCGAAGGCAAACTGTCAGAACCGATTCTGGAAAATGTCGCCAACGGATTAAAAAAAAATACCGTCGAAGATATAGACGACCAATCATCGGATAAGGCCATTGGTTGGACTTGTTTCAACAATCCCTTCAGCACCGACATTAACCAGACTCCGTTTCTCATCGGCACCCATTTGGTTTTTTCCCTGCGCATCGATAAAAAAATGATTCCCTCAAAAATCATTCAAAAACACTACACGCTTGAAATGACAAAAAAATTGAAAAAAAGTGGGCGTGACTTTTTGAGCAAGACCGAAAAAAAAGAAATTAAGGATCATGTCATACACCTGTTGAATTTAAGAATTCCAGCGACGCCAAATATTTATGATTTGATTTGGAACTACGAGTCCAACACGCTCTGGTTTTTCTCCAACTTGAAAGGGGCCAATGAAGAATTGGAAACCCTTTTCACCAGATCTTTTAATTTGAAATTAATCCGGTTGTTTCCCTATACCATGGCGGCATTGACATCACCATTGTCCGATGTGGAAAAAGATGCCCTATCCCAATTCACCCCAACCCGGTTCACGGAGTCATAAAAATTGCCAATGCTGGACGTCGCGATTGCTTATAACCGATATAAATTTATTGGAAATGAGTTTTTAACCTGGTTGTGGTTTACCATCGATACCAATCAGCATTTCTTAAAAACAGTCGATGAAACCCTTACCTCTTTGTATCTCGGCAATCGACTCGTCTTGGAAAATAGCGTCAACGACGCCAGTGAAATAATTACCATCAAAGGCGATGATGCTGGATTGGAAGAAGGACTTTTATCGCTTCGAAAAGGTGCCGTCGTCATTGAGATGAACCTTGCCTACAAAACGGAAAATCAGGAGTGGAAATTCACCCTCAAAGGGGAAAGCCTGAGTTTCGCAGGCTTAAAAGTTCCGGAAACCGGTCCTGTTGAGACCCAAGCGGATATTGAAGGGATGGTTCTGGAAAAAGCCTACCTTTACGAAAAAGCGATCGCTATGGTCGATCGTTTATTCAATATTTTCTTACAGTTAAGATCTTCTGTGGAATGGAGTCAAAAAACCGTTCCAAATATAAAAAAATGGATACAGGTTTGATCAACACGATTATCAACAGATTTATATTTAGAAATGGTCAATAATTTATTGGTTATTAACAATTTTATTTGTCCTGACAAAAAAATCCTTTTTATGGAACCTGTTCACCAACTTATTAACAATAAAAATGTTTTAAAAATAATATAAAAATAATAAGTTGAAAGGTTATGCGCTATTTGTCAGTTCCAACTACTATAACAATATATTAAAGGAATTATAATATGAAATTCATTATCAACAAATTCCAAATTGTTAATGTGCTGGCAAAAGTGCAGGGACTGACCGGACGACGGAGCAATCTGGCGATCACCGAAAATGTATTGATTCGGTCTGTCCGTGATGGGATTCATCTGACAGCCACTGACCTGGAAACCGGATTCGAAGGGTTTTATCCGGCATCTGTTGAAAAAGAAGGCGCGGTGGCCGTCAGTGCTAAAAAATTATTTGAAATTCTTCGGGAATTCCCTTCAGAGGATATTCTAATCAACGAAGTGGAAAACAGATGGATAGAAATCAGCAATGATAAAGTTCAGTACCATATTGTCGGCATGAATCCGGATGACTTTCCCGAAACGCCCCAGATTATTGAAGTGGATTTTTTTTCAATCGATGCATCCATTTTTGAAAAGATGATTGAACGATCCATCATCATCTCGGCGGCAGGCGATGAAAAAAGAGCCCACATCAACGGTGTTTTTGTCGAACGGACGCATGAACCGGTTTATCGACTCCGCTTCGTTTCCACAGATGGCAGTCGTTTAAATGAGGTTCATCATCGCTATGACTCCCAAAAAGGGCTGCCTGCAGGGGAGGGCGTATTGGTTCCTAAAAAGGGGTTGAATGAAGTTGCTAAATTTTTAGACATCGAAGGAGAAGTTCAGATTGGTATAAAAGAAAGCAATTTTATTGTCAAAAAAGAAAAGGAAACGATTATCATTCGTATGTTGGAAGGAGATTTTCCAAAATACGAGGACATTTTGACAAAAGGTCGTGAGCACATCATTAAACTGGATAAATTAAAAT
The DNA here is from genome assembly GCA_018224455.1 of Desulfosarcina sp. Lineage (GTDB taxonomy): Bacteria > Desulfobacterota > Desulfobacteria > Desulfobacterales > Desulfosarcinaceae > Desulfosarcina. Next base: position 584 of record JAGTUY010000299.1, on the reverse strand, counting down.
TTGGAAAAATGCTCAAACGAATGTCTATTATGGCCACAGACAATTACAAAGGTGCTGTTTTTAAATTCAATGAAAATAAACTGGTGGTGACTGCCACCAATCCTGATTACGGTGAATCCAAAGAAGAAACGGAAATAACATTTTCCGGAAAACCCATCGAAGCAGCATTCAACCCTAAGTTTTTTATGGATACGCTTAGTGTTATCGACGAAGAAAATGTGATTATCAATATCGTTGACGGCAGCCGTCCCTGTATCGTTGAAGGGGATAGGGATAAAACATTTATCGGCGTTATCATGCCGATGAGAATTTAAAAAAAAATGAGAATTATATAAAATGAACGACAATTATGATGCAGACAGCATAGATGTTTTAGAAGGCCTTGAACCGGTTCGTTTGCGTCCATCCATGTATATTGGAAATGTGGATGTGGCCGGTCTCCATCACCTTGTGTACGAGGTCGTGGACAACAGTATCGATGAGGCCATGGCCGGCTATTGTGAAAATATCCGCGTTACCATTCACACCGACAACAGCATCAGCGTGGAAGATGATGGAAGGGGAATTCCCGTTGACATTCACCG
>JAGTUY010000298.1 GCA_018224455.1 Desulfosarcina sp. | reverse complement strand
CTCTATCCACCATCGAGTATTACAATGGGGATGTCTTAGACTCAGCAACGGGCACATGGTCCTACAACAGCACAGGAGATCATGCGAGTGAAGACAAAAAGACAAGTTACCATTCCCCAGGGTATCCGCGAGAAAATTAATGAGAGGTGTTCTGCTTGATTCGAATGGCATTCCGTTTAAGTTCGTTCCGCCTACCCAGCCATCAGGATCGTCCGGCGGGAATGGAATACATCTCTGTACTTCTGTTTGCGCATCGTATCGAGAAAGCTGACATCAATCAACCGCTCCCATTCCGCAAAAGCCGCCTCCAACCTGCCCAGGACCATGGTGACGGCTGCGGATGAAAGTCCCAACCTTTCGCGCCCGAAATAGTCAACCAGCAAAGAACGCGTCAACTTGCGCTTTTTACCCTTGATGGGTAGTGCGATTTCCTCCTGTGGTTTGGCCAAAACGATGGTGGTGTTCACGATATCGTAAGCCGGTGCCAGTTCGACGCGTTCTTTCCGCGTGATTAACGAGAAATTCTTTAGATGCATGTCTTCATTGCCGAGCAGAAAGTTAACCAAGGCCAGATGGAACAGCCTGATTTTGTCGATGGCTGGAAACGTGCAGAAACGTTCGATCACCGCCGCCACTTTTTCCATTGAGCCATCATATTTAGTATCCCGTCCCAATCCCATTAATTGGGTGAAATCTTCGACGGCAACTTTCCGATTGCGCCCGATACGATCGAATCGTCTGATAAAATAGGTGAGCGAATCATCCTTGGCATAGATCAGTCCATGCAAAGGGATATTGATGCCGGCAGCTTTCGCCAAGCGCATGGAGAGATCCTCGTTTTCAGGCAGCTCGGCAAACTGCGGATTTTGAGGTTTCAGGACATATCGGCCCCGGCTGGTTACAATTTTAAATTGATTGTTGCTGATCGATAGCCGCGCGCTCAGCTTGGGTTGCACGCCTTGAATGGACATCCTGGGTGCACGGGCCGCCGCTTCACGAAGCTGTTCTTCTGCCGTGTAGGCCAGTGGATGTAGGTGGGTCAATCGAGGCGAGAGCTGCTTGAGTCCCTGAATGGAGTAGCGTCCTTCGCAGGGCTGATAGGTAATCGGGCAGGTGTTCATTCGATAGCCTTGGCCGTAACCGCGCCCACCATGTCGGCACCTACAGCGATCAGCTGACCGAACAGATCGTTGCGATCTATTTTAGCGGTTCTCAGTAGCGCTTGCAGGTTAAATCCCTCGGGAAGCAGCCCCTCAAAAAACGGGGGAAACCGGTCGAAATCATGAACCTGTTGGGCGACGGGCATGGTTAATGAGATGGGCGACCCAACGAAGTCGGCGAAATATTCAAAACGATAACGGATACCCTTTTCAATTTCCTTGAGGATCCCGGCTGGTTGATTGTGAATGGATATTTCAGCGCTGCGCATTCGGCGTCTCCTCAAGCAAATCCATGATCGGGCTGTCTACGGCCAATTTGATGTTCAAGGCCGCAAGGACTTTGAACAGCGTGTTGAACTGCACGGTTAACTTGCCATGCTCGATATCGTAGATTGCCGTTTTCCCAATCCCGGCTACCATGGCCAGTTCGACCCGTGATAGTCCGGCTTTTTTACGGTGAAATTGAACAATGGGACCGATTTGCTCGATGTTTAGCAAGTGAAAGGTTGCCGTCATGACGGTAAATATTTACCGTCATGACGGCAAAAGTCAATTGTTTTGTATGATTCTGGTTTTGATTTTGTGTCGATGTCAATCTTTTGCCGCCAAGGCGGTAAATTATGAAGTTTTTTATTTCCAGGAAAGCGCCTTTGGGAAGACTCCTACCTGTTGGATCTGGTGCTTTACATCCATCTGAATCCATCAGGATCGATTGCGAGGATCGCGTCAACCATCACTTGCAGCGTCTTGGTGGTATCTTGAACCTTCGTTAAGACCCTGCTATAGGTGTTCAAGTCGAAATGCACTGGTTAAATTGTTTTTTTTTGCATATAGCTAACCGATGATGAATTCGTAATAAGTCGTATTTCCGACGGATTCGTGAAGGGATGAGGCCAACATGAAAAAACGGTTTTCAATCGTTCTGCTGGCGGTGCTTCTGGTCCTGGCCGTCGGCTGTGCTAAAAATCAGAATCAGATTAAGATCCCCAAAGATGCTGCCAAGTTGACGGTGGACTTCTCCTGGGAAGGGATCCAGGCCTGCACCCATGAATCCCCTGAAATCCGGGTGTCCGACGTGCCTGAGGGTACCGAAGAACTGCGGACTTATCTCAGCGATTTAGACCTGCCGGCATGGAATCACGGCGGCGGCAAGGTCAAGTATGACGGGTCGGGGGTCATCCCTGCCGGTGCCCTCAAGCTCGGTTATAACGGCCCCTGCCCGCCGCCGGGAAATCGACACACCTATGAATTCTCCATTATGGCGATGGATGCCGACGGCGTTATTATTGGATTCGGCAGAGCGATGCAATCATTCCCACCTAAAAATTGATCGCCTAACGACTGGCCTGGCAGTCCGGGCAGATGCCGAAGAAATCGAGGCGGTGGCGGGTGATGGTAAAACCGGTCTCCCGGGTCAGCGCCTGGGTCATATCCGCCAGGGACGACATGTCGGGATCGAGGATTTTCCGGCAAACGGTGCATACCACGTGGGGGTGGTCGTAGGGTTTGTTGCCGTCGTACCGGTTGCAGTCATCGCTGAAACCCAGTTCCAGCAACTGGCCCAGGTCTCTGAGGACGGCCACATTCTTATAGATGGTGGCCAGGCTGGTGGTGGGAAATCTGCTTCTGACCTGGTCGTAGATCGAATCAACGCTGGGGTGTCCCTTGCTCTCGGCGAGGACTTTCAGAATAGCCAGGCGCTGGGGGGTGATTCGATACCGGTTTTCGCGCAAGGCCTGCACCATTTTTCGCATTCGGATCTCAGTATCAGGCATGGGCAGACTCGATGTAGATATGATTTTTATGGAAAATGATTATCAACAAATAGCAAAAGCGAGGCCTGAGTGTCAACAGCCGCTAAAAACAGGGTCACTATTCCATGGCCTGAAATTCTTTCATGAATTTTCGATCGATATAGTCCTTGATCAGGAACGCGGGCCGGCCGCCGAATTCCAGCCATCGTTTTTTAAAAACGCCGACCCGGCCCCCCAGGTTGAAGATCAGCAGGTAGTCACCGCCCGGGTCGAAGGGCATCAGGTCGCCGCCGTCCAGCTGGGCCATGATGTTGTGCAGCAGCACCGGATTCTGGCGGACCGCATAGACGCCCACCTTATCCAAGGGCTGGTCCTGAAAATAGATGCAGTCGCCGCCGCCGAAGATGCGGGGATGCTGGGTGCTCTGTAAAAACCGGTTGACCTGCAGACCGCCGTCGGGACCGGTGGCGATGTTGGAATCCGCAAAAATGCCGGAGGGCTTGACCCCCAGGGCCAAGAAGATGAAATCTGCAGGAAGGGTTTCGCCGTTGTTCAGGATGACGGCATCGTGGGCTACCGATTTCACGTAGACCGGCTCGCGGATGATGACCCCCCGTCGGCCCAACACGCTCGAGATCCTGCGGCGGACGGATGCGGGAAAGCGGGACATGAATGCGCTGCCGGCACAGATGGTGATGCGCGGCATGTGCCCGCCGGTGGTTGCTGCCAGCTGCCAGACGTTGCCGGCCACCTCGGCCGCAGATGGACCGCCGCCGACAATGACCACATCCGGCGAGTGCCGGCCGAAATGGTTGACCAGGCGGTCTTTGGCCTCCATGAGGCGCTCGATGGGTTTGACGGTGTAAAGGTCGGCAAGCTCCCCTTCAATGGCCGGTTTGGGTACATGGCTGCCCGCGTTGCAGGAGAGCACATCGTAGGGCACGGTGTGGCCGTTTTCCAGGATCACGAGCCGCCGTTCGGGATCGATGGTGGCCGCTTTGCCGTGCAGGAATGTTCCCCCCTGCTTTTCGACCACAAGCCGGGTGGCGAATCGAATTTCCTCGGGTCGGTAGGTGCCGGAAAGCATTCCCGGTCCCATGCCCGAGTAGTAGTGAAATTCCGACGGGCCGATGACGGTGACATCGTGACCATTTTTGGTAATTGTGGCCAGGTTGGCCAATGTGACCATGTGGGCATGGCCGCCGCCGATAAGCACCAATTGTTTGCTCATGTTAATGTTTCCTCCATCAACCGGCCCAGCCGTGCCAGATGGGCCTTCTCCTCATTGGCAATCTGGATCAGGGCCTTTTTGCCCGCCTCGTTTTGCGCCTTTTCGGATGCTCGGAGGTAGAGATCCAGGGCCTGGGCTTCGATAGACATGGCCAGTTCGATGATTTCCTGCACCGTGTCGTAAGCGGGCATGAGCAGGTTGGCATACTCTTCGGTGGTCAGCCCTCCTTCCAGCACCTCCGGTACCTGTTGGGCCTCGAAGGTGTCCCGGGTGACCGGCTTGCCGGTCAGCGCGGTGTACTGCTCCAGGATGCGATCCTGATGTTTCACTTCAATTTGAGACAGTTGGTGAAACAGTTGTCTCGCCGGATCACTGTCAACCTTTCCCGCCATGGTGTCGTAGAAGTCCTTCAAGCCCGCTTCGAGCGAGTAGGCCACGGCCAGGGCATTTTCCACCGACGTGACCCCATCGAAAAGCGCCAGCCCCTTCTCTTCACCCAGGAACGCCGCTTCGCTGGTCCAGGCGTTGAAGCCGCCGGCCACGTTGATGATGTGGTCGAAGCCCTGCCCGGAAAGCAGCTGGGCCGCCATCCGGCTGCGGCCGCCGGATGCACAGTAAACCATCACCGGCTTGGTGCGGTCGATGCGCTGCATGTGGTCGGTGAGCTCCGGCAGCGGCGTGAGAACGGCACCGGGAATGTGGCCGGCCTCATATTCTTTGGGTTGGCGCACGTCCAGAATGGTTACCTCGTCCACTTTTTTGTCGGCCAGATAGGATCTGGCTTGGTCGGTGTCGACGGATGCCACGGGAGTCAGGAATGGTCTCCAGTTCATGGGGTCCTCCGGATGGATAGGGTTGGTTCATATTTATGCAGATCGGATGGGTAATGCAAGTATACACAAAACAAACCCCGCCGGCCATTGCTTTTTGGGTGGCATGCAGTTTGCTTTTCAAAATTGATGCATTAGTGTTCAAGCATGCGCTGTAAATCCACATTTCCCCCAATATTCTTTATAGCAAACGGAGGGCAACATGAAATTGAACGATTACAAGGATATCATCAAGCAGGCCATCGCCAACGAGGTGGAAGCCAGAAAGTTCTATGACGATGCGGCCAATACGCTCACAGATCCGCACCTGAAAAAGCTCTTCGCATCCCTGGCCGATGAGGAGAAGAAACACCGGGACATCCTGACCAAGATTTACACCAGCAACACCGTGGACCGCTACTTTTCCGAATCGCGGGACTACAAGGTGGCCGAAACCGTAGACGAGCCGGAGTTGTCCATGGCAATGAAGCCGGCCCACGCCTTTGCCCTGGCCATGAAAAAGGAGGAAGCGGCCATGAAACAGTACACCGGTATGGCCGAGATGTGCGATGACGACGACAAGCGGCAGGTGTTTCTGGATCTGGCCGCCATGGAGCGGGATCACAAATTGAAAATGGAATCCGCCTTCATCGACATCGGCTATCCCGAGGTCTGGTAAATAAAGGAGTCTTGACAATGACCCAATCCAAATGCCCGGTCTGCGGCTGTAAAAAATTCCATGTCAAAAACCCCGACGACGACTACGATGTTTACGAGTTCGAGTGCCGGGATGGTGAAGTCTGTTTTGAAGAAGATCTGGATGATGACGAGTGCCCAGAGGTCGGCGACGCCACGGAAACCTTTTGCAATGCGTGTGCATGGCATGATAAGTTCAATAAAATCAAATAGAAATTCACAAATGGCATCTTGCGGCCCAGCTCTGCGTTCTCACTTAATTGAGCACGTAGTGAAGCGTCAGCGCTATCCTCGACGTCGCGTTGCTGCGCCTGCAGTTTCAATTAAGCTGCGGCCTTGATCTGAACCGCAAGCTACCATTTCCGGGGCAACACTAAACTTGAGGATCTTGAGACTGGACTATACCTTTTGTAATGCCCCAACCCTTGGTACACGGCACCCCCATAGGGAGCAAATATGGAGACCCATGACGTAGCCGTATTCAAACCCTACCCGTTCAGGGTGGGTCAGAAAATCAATATCGGTGAAGGACCTCGCAAGGGAGACTGGGAGGTGGTGAATGTTACGGACCGAAAGGTCCAACTGCGCTGCCCGTTCAGTCATCGGGAGTTCGAATGGAACCGGTTCTGCTATGTGGTCGATGAGCAGACCGGCGTTCAGTGGCCCGGAAGAGAATAGCCGTATTGTGCAGGTCCAGACCAGCTGTAAGACCGCCCCCCTTGCGCCCTTCGAGGTTGAACCGAACGGTCATTGAGTTGTGTCCCATCGCCGACCAACTGACCCGATCGTTTTTTGATTGAGCGGGTAAAAAACGCTGTAAGGTTCTCATCCGTTGCGCGACCAACCTTAAAATTGTATCGAGATTATCAGGAATCACATCTGAAGGAGACGACGATGGCAAACTACGACTACGATATCGGCATCATCGGCGGCGGCGCAGCCGGTCTTACAGTCGCTTCGGGAGCGGCGCAGCTGGGTGCCAAGACTCTGCTCGTCGAAAAAGAGCCCGCCCTCGGCGGAGACTGCCTGCACTATGGCTGTGTGCCCAGCAAGACCCTGATCCGTTCGGCCCACGTTTACCACGAGATGAAGCATGCCGATCGTTTCGGACTGCCGAGCGTGGCCCTGCCGCCCGTGGATTTTTCACAGATCGCCAAGCGCATACAGGATGTCATCGCCGTCATCCAGAAGCATGATTCGGAAGAACGGTTCTGCAAACTGGGGGCAAAGGTGGCTTTCGGGACCGTTTATTTCAAGAATGAGCGCACGGTGGATCTGGATGGCCGGGCGATTACCGCCAAGAACTGGGTCATTGCCACCGGATCCTCTGCGGCCGTTCCCCCCATACCGGGACTGAAGGAGATCGGCTACATCACCAACCGTGAGATTTTCTCCCTCGATCAGCTCCCCGGCAGCATGATCGTGCTGGGCGCCGGACCCATCGGCATCGAGATGGCCCAGGCATTCAACCGGTTGGGATCGTCAGTCACCGTGGTGGATCAGGCCGATCAGATTTTAGGCAAAGAGGATCCGGACGTGGCCGATGCCGTCCAGGCGGTCATGGAATCAGAAGGCGTAAAATTTTACCTGGGTGCCGCCGTCGACCGTGCATCTGAGGCCGGTGAGAAAAAAAGCGTTACCCTGCGGCCGGCAGACGGTGCGCCGGTGGTTCTGACGGCCGATACGGTGCTGGTGGCCTTGGGCCGTTCGGTCAATGTCAAAGACCTGTGGCTGGATGCTGCGGGTGTGGCGTTCGATCGAACGGGCATTACGGTGGACGCACGGCTGCGAACCAGTCAGAAACATATCTTTGCTGCCGGTGACGTCAGCGGCGGCTACCAGTTCACCCACGCCGCCGGATACGAAGGAGGGGTGGTGGTGAGCAACGCGGTATTTCACCTGCCGCGCAAGGTGGACTATACCTGGCTGCCCTGGTGCACCTACACGGATCCGGAGCTGGCCAGCATCGGACTCAATGAACGGGCGGCAAAGGATGCGGGCCTGGACTATTCCGTCTGGACAGAAGCGTTTCGGGACAACGACCGCGGACTGGCCGAGGGTCAGACCGTAGGCCGCATCAAATTGATCCTCGATAAAAAAGAAAAGCCCCTGGGGGTTCAGATCCTCGGTCCACGCGCCGGTGACCTGATTGCCGAATGGGTGGCCGCATTGAATGGCGGCGTTAAGCTTTCCACCATGGCTTCGGCCATTCATCCCTATCCCACGCTGGGGGAGATCAGCAAGCGGGTGACCGGCAGTGTTTTCTCACCGAAAATTTTTTCCGAGAAGGTGCAAAAAGGGCTCAAATTCTTCTTCAACCTGAAGGGGCGGGCGTGTACGCCGGAGGTATGCGAGGATAAAAGCCTGATGCCGGAGTCATGACGACAGAAGCCTGAGGTCTGATTTCAGAGGACAGATGACGGAGATCTGATGGGTGAGAACACAATTCCGGATTTGGGGGTTTCGGCATGGAGGGATTGTTGGAGCGGCTTTCAGCCGCGATCGATTCTTGTAAGACGGACGCTCTATAAGGAGAACACCATGGAAACCTACTACAAACCGGACGATCTGCCCAAATTCGGTGATATCGGTAAAGACAATCCCAACCTGGCGCAAAAGTTTTTCGATTATTACGAAGCGGTTTTCGCCGAAGGCGAACTGACACAGCGGGAAAAATCGCTGATCGCCCTGGCCGT
>JAGTUY010000297.1 GCA_018224455.1 Desulfosarcina sp. | reverse complement strand
CCTTGGACCGCATCAGATCGAACACCGCCGGCCCTGAAACGGACGCATCGGCCTCCCCCGCGGCAACGGCCTTGAGCGTATCGAAACGCCCTTTATCCCGGCTGCTCAGGGGGTTCTCCAGGTAGGTCAAGGTGTTGTGGACCAGGCTGAACATCATCAACGGACCGAACGTGGTCTCGCCGCCGGGCTTTTCGCCCACGTGGCCATAGATGTCGTGATGGTTCAGCGAAAAGGCCTTGGGCGCCGGTGTCAGCCCCAGCAGTTCGGCGAACAGCATCAGGCTCTCCTGAACACCCTGGGTGTAACCGTTCTCCAGGGATGCCGTCCCATCCCCGGCAATACCGTCGATATCCGCTTGGGTGAAGCGAAGGTCCAGTTCGCCGATGCAGATCTCCTGAATGGTATTCAAGGATGCAGCCTTCTTGCTGATCACCACATCCTTGTCGTTGAGGATTTTTATGGCATTACGAATGTTCACCATCTCTTTCACGGTGGGACTTTTTCTCAGCACCACATCGTCCACGCTGGTGTGGTAGACGGTCAGGTCGTTGTCCATCACCAGGATTCGCGTTTTCCCGGGGCCGTCGGCTTCCAGGAACAGCACCAGGTCCCGCTCCTCGCGGCGAAACCAGGGGAAAAAGGCCATCAATTGGACCAGCACCGACTTGTCGATGCGTTTGCCGCTTTCCACCGGCCCGATGGCATCGGCGATGGTTTGCACCAGGCGGTCGATCTCTATCTTCTTTAGCAGGTTTTCCTTGTATGACATTGCGTTGCTCCTTGGGGACTTGATTTGGTATTTGACATCTGCTCCGGATATTCATAATAATATCGGCTGTTACCCGAAAAACCCTGACCCTTCTTGTTTATAAATTACGTTGAAAACAGGCTGACAGGCAAGACAATTGTTCCGCTTTACGGGCGCAGACGAAACAGACGATCTGAGTTCCCGCTCAACCGCATAAGAAGAGTACCGGGTCTTATCGCAGAGAAAGGAGTCACCATGCAAGAATTTGTTACCCTCACTTACAACGGTCAGCAAATACAGCTGCCGGTCGTCACCGGCACCGAAGGGGAAAAGGCCATCGATATCTCCAACTTGCGTGCCAACACCGGCTTTATCACGCTGGACCCCGGTTACGCCAATACCGGCAGCTGCCTGAGCGCCATCACCTACATGGACGGCGAAAAAGGCGTTCTGCGCTACCGCGGCATCCCCGTGGAGCAGCTGGCAGAACACGGCACGTTCAAGGAGACCGCCTACCTGCTGATCAACGGCAAGCTTCCCAACCGTGAACAGCTGACCCGTTTTTCGGTGATGCTCAACGACAACAGCCTGGTCCATGAAGACCTCAAGGCGTTTTACCAGAACTATCCCCGGGCCTCCCATCCCATGGGGATCCTCTCCTCCATGGTCAACGCGCTGAGAAGTTTTTACCCGGAACTGGGCACCCTGGAGGAACAGATCACCATCACCATGACCCGGCTGCTGGCCAAGGTGCGCACCATGGCCGCCATGTCGTACAAGATTTCCCGGGGCCACAAGGTGGTCTACCCCCGCCCGGATCTGACCTACTGCGAGAACTTTCTCAACATGATGTTCCACACGCCGGTTAAACCTTACGAACTCAACCGGGCGGCCGTCAATGCCCTGCGGGTGTTCTGGATTCTTCACGCCGACCATGAGCAGAACTGCTCCACTTCGGCGGTGCGCGTGGTGGGCAGCGCCCGGGTCAATCTTTACGCGGCCATATCCTCGGGCATCGCCGCCCTGTGGGGCCCGCTCCACGGAGGCGCCAACCAGGCGGTCGTCGAAATGCTCACCGCGATTCAGGCCGACGGCGGGAATTACCGCAAGGCCATCGAACGGGCCAAGGACAAGAACGATCCGTTCAGGCTCATGGGATTCGGCCACCGGGTCTATAAGACCTACGACCCCCGGGCCAAAATCATGAAAAAAATGTGCGACGAGCTGCTGGAAACTCTGCGGATCAATGATCCGCTGCTGGACATCGCCAAGGAACTCGAAGAGGAGGTACGAAAGGACGCCTATTTTGTAGACCACAACCTTTACCCCAATATCGACTTCTACAGCGGGATCGTCCTGCGGGCCATCGGCATCCCCACCAACATGTTCACGGTGATGTTTGCCATCGGCCGGCTGCCTGGATGGATCGCCCAGTGGAAGGAGAGCATGGACGATCCCAATTGGAAGATCTGCCGGCCTCGACAAGTTTACACCGGAGCCACAGAATACGACTTCGTCCCCATCCATGCGCGATCGTAAGCTATTTTCCGCGATCAGAAGGTCAGCTGTTTGGCCGGCTCATGGCAACCGATTTCGATGCATCAAGGAGTCATTCGGTCAGCGCCGCAGCCACGGCCGCTTCGGCATGGAGGCGCGCCGTATCGAAAACCGGCACCGGGCAGCCGTCGGCACGAACGAGAAGTCCGACCTCGGTGCAGCCGAGAATGATCCCCCTGACACCGCGCGCCACCAAGTCTTCGATAATCCTGACATAAGCCTGGCGCGAAGATTCCCGGATCCGCCCCAGGCAAAGTTCCGTATAGATGATGTCATGGACCGTCCGGCGCTGGACCGCATCGGGAATCAGCACACGCAACCCGTAACGGTCTTCAAGACGTTTGCGGTAAAAGTCCTCCTCCATGGTAAACCGGGTCCCCAGCAGGGCGACGGTATTTATACCGGCTGCAAGAACAGCCTCGGCCGTAGGGTCGGCAATGTGAAGCAGCGGAACGGTGATGCTTGCCGCCACCCCATCGGCCAGTTTATGCATGGTGTTGGTGCAGATGATCACCAGATCCGCCCCTGCACGCACCAGCGATTGTGCCGCCTGAACCAGGATCGACTGCGCTGCATCCCATTGCCCCGCGTGCTGCAGGGCTTCGATCTCGGCAAAATCCACGGAGTACAGGATGCTTTTTGCCGAATGGAGTCCGCCCAGACGCTCCCTCACGGTTTCATTGACAACCCGGTAATAGACCAGGGTCGATTCCCAACTCATCCCGCCAATCATGCCGATGGTTTTCATCCGTTGGCTTTCCTTATTTTTACAGACATGCTTTTTGTTTTTGACAGGCCGGCCGACATTCACCTACACTAACAGGCAAAGGCTGATTGCCGATCCATTTATATCCTGGCAGGCGTTTTAATCAACCGCAAAAAATTGAACCTTCCCTGCGGCAAGCCGCAGGGAAGGTTCACCGTAAGGATAAAATCGATTTCCAGTTCGCTCACCAACCCCGCCGCAACGACGGGGAATGCGTTCGCTATCGCGGTTCATTTCGCGGTCAAGCACGCATCACACCGGAGGTGCCGACATGCTGGTAAAAGAGATCATGACTGAAAACCCCATTACCGTCACCGCCAACTCGGAAATTATCAAAGCGGCCAAGATCCTGTTGGACCGCCGCATCAACGGTGTGCCGGTGGTGGATGAGGCCGGCATGTTGGTCGGCCTCTTGTGCCAGAGCGACATTATCGCCCAGCAGAAAAAGCTTCCCGTCCCCTCGCTGTTCTCTTTTCTGGACGGTTATATCAGTCTCGGTTCCATGAAAAGCTTCGAAAAAGCGGTCCGCAAAATCGCCGCCACGTCCGTCTCGGATGCCATGACCCCCAACCCGGTCACCGTCGGACCGGATTCGAACATCGAAACCGTGGCGGCCCTCATGGTAGACCATAACCTGCATACCCTGCCGGTGCTGGAAAAAGGCATGCTGGTGGGTGTGGTCGGCAAAGAGGATATCCTGCGGACACTGATGCCCGCGGATCATGCATAATGAAAGGAGGCCCTATGGGCGTGAACCAGATTGTCTGTTGCAGCGATTTTTCGGATCATGCGGAAGCCGCTTTCCAAACCGCCCTCGACCTGGCGCAGCGGTATAACGCGAAGCTTTACGTGGTCCATGTGCTGCCACCAGTGGTCAACCCAATGCTGACTGACGCGGATTTGATGCTGCCCGAGCATCCCGACGAGAATCTGGTGGTCAGCCTGAACGAACGAATGCAGGAAGTCTATGGCAGCCGCATTCCCGAAACGGTCGACGTTGAACTGGTGGTTCGCGACGGCCACGTCTCCACGGAAATCATCCGCTTCATCGAAGAGACCGATGCCGATCTGGCGGTGGTGGGCGCCTTCGGCCTCAGCGGCATGGGGCTGGTATTGTTCGGCAGCGTCGCCAAGCGAGTTTCTCACAAGGCACCATGCTCGGTGATGATTGTACGGAGCAAGAAGGCCTGATACATCCTCGGCCATGAAAATACTGCTCGTTTACCCTTATTTTCTCGACCCGCGCATCGACGAAGAGGATGTCAGCGCCGTCCCCATGGGTCTTTACTACGTGGGTGCCATACTCCGGGCCAATGGCTATGCGGTGGAGATCCTCAATGGTCACAACCTGGGAAAGGCCCCCCAACGCATCTACCAGGTGCTGGGGGAAAAGCAGCCGGATGTGGTGGGTTTTTCGATCCTGCACGCCAACCGCTGGGGCGGCATCGACATCGCACGGATGGTCAAGAAGGTCAATCCAAAAGCCGCCGTGGTGTTCGGCGGCGTGGGGGCCACCTTCCTTTGGAAACATTTTCTCACTCATTTTCCGGAGATCGACTATGTGGTTCGGGGTGAAGGTGAGCACAGCTTCCTGGAGCTGATCCGCTTTCTGGAAAAAAAGAAAGGCAGAATGCCCTCGCACATTGACGGCCTGGCCTTTCGAAAAAAAGGCAAGCCATTTAAAACCAAGGATCGGGAGCAGTGGGCAGACCTGGACAGCCTGCCCATGCCCGCCCACCACTTCACGTTTCAACACATTTCCCTTACGCGGGGATGCCCGGAGGGATGTACCTTCTGCGGGTCGCCGGCATTCTGGAAACGCCGGGTGCGCTTTCACAGCGCCGAATATTTCGTGACCCAAATGGAGGTGCTTCGGGAAAAAGGGGTCAGCTTCTTTTTTGTATCCGACGACACCTTTACCCTCAGGCGGGAACTGGTGATCGACATCTGCCGCAGGATCGTCGAGCGCCGCCTGGATATCGTGTGGGCGGCGATTTCCCGGGTGGATTGCGTGGATGAAGAAATACTGGGCTGGATGCGCCGGGCCGGGTGCACCCAGATCAGCTACGGCGTGGAGAGCGGCAGCCGGGAGCTTCGTGATCGATACCGCAAGCACATCAGCGAAGCGGCCATCTGCCGCGCCTTTGACCTGACCGTTCGCTGCGGCATCATGGCCAGGGCGTACTTTATTTACGGCGCCCCGGGCGAATCCGATCAAACCATCGATGAGAGCCTGGCGTTGCTGCGCCGGATCCGCCCCCTGGCGGCCATTTTCTATATCCTGGACCTGTTTCCCGGCACGGCGCTCTATGAAGAATACAAGCAGCGCAGCGGCGCCACCGACGACATCTGGCTGGACCGGGTAGAAGACCTGCTCTATTTCGAGACGGATGCGACCCTAAGCAAAGCAGCCGTGCTGGATTTCGGACGGCGGCTTAGGGAAGGCTACCTCTCCCTGCTGCCGGAATTTGCCGCACAGATAGACCTGATGGACGATCCGCAGTTCTACCCGCTGCATGCAGATTTTCTCTCCCGGCTGGCCCTGACATTCAGCCACGGCGATTATGCCATCAACCCGCTGGTCGAAAACAACCTGGAGACCGCCGTTATGCTTTTCGAACGATCGCTGCACTACCACCCGGATCACCGCGCCTTCTGGGGGCTGGGGCTCGTGTACCAGCATCTGCGCCGATTTGACGAATCGCTGGAGATCCTGCAGCGCGGCATCCAACACCACAAAACCAGCATAGACCTGCACATGGCCCTGGCCAACAGCCTAATGCGGTTGAGTCGTTACCCGGAGGCACGCCAGTGCCTCGAAGCCATTCCGGATCATCCCCGGGCCGTTGAGCAGCTCATCCGCTGCTGCCGGTTGATGGGGGACCGGAAAGGCGAAAAAACCTGGATTAGCCGGCTGAAAAATATTCAGGGGGAATCGAGCACGTTATAGCGAGGAAGCCGTGATCGCCGGGTGCCATTGCTGACATACGCTTTAGGATGAAGGGGGTTAGGTCGAAGACTGATAGCGGAGGCCGAGAGACCGAATCCAAAGATCAGCAAACAGAAAACTTCTGTTTGCTGAGGGCTCAAAAAAATCGCATAAATTGAGAATAGTGTACCACCAAATTGTACTTCACCTGAGAGACAAAAATGATGGTATCTGTAATTTGGTTTAACTGGTTCTTATCTCAAT
>JAGTUY010000296.1 GCA_018224455.1 Desulfosarcina sp. | reverse complement strand
GGTTGAAAGATTTCGCCCTTGAGTACGAACTGCTGCACAACCCGGTCTATCCCATGCCTGGTCTCGAAGAACTGCTGTGGGCCGGCAAAAACCGTCGGATGCCCATGGGGCTCATCTCCAACGCCCAGTTCTACACCCTTTTTTTACTCCAGTGGTTTCTTGACGCGACCCTCGAGGATCGAGGCTTCGATCAACGGTTGGTTTTCTTTTCCTGGCGCGAGGGACATGCCAAACCGTCGACATTCATGTTCAATCGGGCAAAAATGGTTCTCTTGGGCATGGGTATTCCCACCGAGTCTGCCCTGGTGGTGGGCAACGACATGCGCAACGACATACTGCCGGCGAGTGCGGTTGGATTCAAGACCGCGCTTTTTGCCGGAGACCGGCGGTCTTTGCGTCGGAGAGAATCGGACATTCGCTGCAGGGATGCGTCGCCGGATCTGATTGTTACCGATCTGCGACAGTTGATCGCTGGAAACAAAAATCCTTGACCAAGGGGTTGCCATGGAAAAATATCTCGACGCCCTGCCGATGTTCGTGGACCAGATTCGCAAAATCCGCGAAATCATCATCAGCAACATCGTCCTCATCGGTCAGATTTCTGCACCCACATTTTACGAACGAAGGCGTGCGGCGTGCCTGACGGAGCGCCTGGCCGATTTCCAGGTGGACGAATGCAGTATCGATGATTTCGGCAATCCCATCGGTGTGATCCGCGGAACGTCGACAGAAAAGCGGTCCATCTTTGTCGTCGCCCACCTCGACACCTTTTCAGAAGTGAAGGCCGAGCAGCATTATGAGGTCACGGATAAAATCATCTCCGGTGTGGGGGTTTCAGACAATTCGGCAGCTGTGGGTGTCCTGGCCTCACTGCCGGAGGTTTTCAGGCGGCTGAGATTGACGTTTGAATCGGACATCGTTCTGGTTGCCCCCAATCAGTCCCTGGCAAGGGGGAATCTGAGAGGCATCCGCCGCCTGCTCCAGACATGGCCCACGCCGATCCGGGGTGCCATCTGCCTGGAGAGCGTGAACCTGGGGCGCCTCAATTACTATTCCGACGGTATGATCCGGGGTGAGATCAGTTGCAGCATCGCTTCAGAAAAACAGTGGGATCATCACCACGCACCGAACGCGATTCTGGTCATCAACGAGGTGATTAACGCGATCCTTGGACTGCGTTTGCCCCAGAAACCGCGCACCCAGATCGTGATCGGCAAGATCGCCGGCGGGTTCAACCATGGAAATGTTGCCTATGACGCCAAAATCGGTTTCGAGATTCGCAGCGATGCCGATGAGATGGTTAAGTCGCTATATGGCGATATCAGAGACATCGTCGATGACATCAACAAGGCCTTCGCCGTTGAACTTAAACTCAACCGCATCAGCAATCTCAATGCCACCCGTCTGCCATACAATCACTCGCTGGTCAAATGCGCCGCCCGCATTTTGAATCGCCTGGGCGTGGAAGCCGTGAGCGAACCCAGTGAAACGGCCCTGTCCATTTTTTTGCAGCACAAGATTCCGGCAGTCACCTTGGGATTGACCCATGGTGACAATTATCATCAGGATGGCGCCATGATCGAAATCGAGCCGATGTTCAAGGGCATCTCTCAAATACCGGCACTGATCATGGCCATGGACGACGGGGTGTGTGATGAATAAGAAGTGGATCGAATCGAATACCTTTCACCATTCCGAATTTAAGGACCTTGATCGCCTGGTCTACGCCAAACAGGACAAGCATATGTCCATCTCGCTATGCCTTCCCACGCTGAACGAGGAAAAGACCATCGCCAAGGAGATCATCATCATGAAATCGGAACTGATGACGCGCTACCCGCTTTTGGATGAGATCGTGGTCATCGATTCCGGATCGACGGACAAGACCCGCCACATCGCGCGATCCTACGATGTAGCGGTTCACAAGGCCGATGACATCCTGCCGCATCTGGAGAAATACAAGGGAAAAGGAGAAAACCTGTGGAAGGCGCTTTATGTGACCCGGGGAGACATCGTCATCTATATCGATGCCGACATTAAAAACATCCACCATCGGTTTGCCTACGGGCTGCTGGGGCCCTTGCTGCTGTCCGATCGCATTCGGTTTTCCAAGGCCTTTTACGACCGACCCATTGCGACCGGTGATAATAAGTTGCATCCCACCGGTGGTGGCCGCGTCACGGAACTGGTGACACGACCGCTTTTTTCACTGTTCATGCCCGACCTGACCCAGTTTGTGCAGCCGCTATCCGGTGAGTACGCGGGATATCGCGATATTTTTGAAAACATTCCCTTTCACATCGGCTATGGGGTGGAAACCGGCATGCTGATCGACATCTATCAAAAATGGGGTATGGATGTGATGGCCCAGGTCGATCTTGATCGTCGGGTGCACAAGAACCAGGATACAAAGGCGCTGGGGCGAATGGCCTTCGTAATCATTAAAACCTTTCTAAACCGTGTCCAGACGTTGGGCCGGGTGGACATCAAACAGGAAATCTTCGATGAAATGATCCAGTACCGTCTGATCCGGGATAAGCTTCAGCCGCAAATGCATGCGCTCGTGCAGTTCGAGCGGCCGCCTATGTCGCAAATCCCTGAATACCTGGAAAAATCCGCAAACCGAACATCAAGATAGCTTTCCATTGATGATGCGACGCATTTAAACCGCTCAGATTCCACACAAAAAAACCGGTGCGGATACACGATATCGTGCTTATTAATTTGCGGTGCATCAGCAATGACTGCGGCGGACACGCTGCAGGCGGCATGCGACATCGGCAGTGAGAATAAAATCAACCCACACATTTGATCCGCAGGTTCGGAATCGAGAGGGGCAGGTATGGCAGGAAATAAGATCGTCGGCTATATCCGATCGGAAAATGTCATCTGGCTTGTCGTGGCGTCGCTGCTGGTCGGATTTGTAGCCGGCGTGGCCTTTGGTATTTACAAAAGCGGTACGATCGCCGACCCCCATGAATCCGCACCATCGGCGGAGATGGACGCCGTGCGGCAACAGGCCATTGACACGCTCAGGGCACGGACCGAGAAAAATCCCCAGGACGTCGAGGCCTGGATCGACCTGGGACATCAATACTTTGATGCCAACCTCCCGGAACCGGCCATCGACGCCTATGAAAAGGCGCTGGCCATAGCGCCGGACGACGCCAATGTCTGGACGGATCTGGGCGTGATGTTCCGTAGGAGCGGCAGCCCGGATAAGGCAGTGGAAGCTTTCGACCGGGCCATGGCGATCGATCCGACCCATGAGATTTCTCGATTCAACAAGGGGATCGTCCTTTTTCATGACCTCAAGGATGAGAAGAACGCCCTGGTGGCCTGGGAATCGCTGCTGGCCCTCAACCCCCATGCGAAGTCACCCGGCGGCCAGACCGTGCGGGAACTGGTTGATCACATCAAACAAAACCACGACGATTCAAAATGAACCAAGCGCTGTGCAACCAATCCACGCTGATCAGAAAGGGCAGGGTATTCGATTTTTACGCGGAGAACATTACCCTGCCCAACGGCGTCAGCATGGATATGGAAATTATCCGGCATCCCGGTGCGGCCGCCATTGTTCCGATGATGGCAGACGGTTCGGTTGTACTCCTCAAACAGTATCGCCATGCGGTAGGCGGCTTCATCTGGGAGATCCCGGCAGGCACACTGGACCCGGGTGAAGACGCACGCCGCTGCGCCGAGCGCGAATTGATCGAGGAAACCGGGTATGCGGCCCGGCATTTTGAGCGACTGGCAGAAATCACCCCGCTTCCGGCATACTCGGACGAACGCATTCACCTGTTTATGGCCACCGGTCTCACCCCGGCGGCCCAGAGCCTGGACCCGGACGAACTGCTTGTTGTTCATCGGGTAGAACTGCACCTGGCCATAAAAATGATCGCTGACGGTGACATTCAGGACGCCAAAACGATCGTCGGGCTGCAATTGGCTGCAAGCCGGGCGGGCTTAAATCATTGATCGGGCGTCGGCCCGGCGCCACCCCTTGAGCCCGCGCACCAGGCACAGCATCCCCAGAAACGTCAGCACGCCTGACAGACAGCCCGTGGCGAGGATGCCGCCGGCCTGCCATACCGCCCCGCCCGTCAGCGCCCCGAGCATTCTCCCGATGCCTGCGGTGGCAAAAAAACCAGACATCATTGTCGCCCGGAAGCCCGGCAGTATCTCGGTGCACAGGCTGATACTGGTGACCATGGTGAATTCGAAAGTGAAGAAAACAACAGCCAAGCCGATGAGGGCCGCCGTCAGGGACGTGTTAAAAAAAGGCAATGCAAAGTAGCTCAGGATGGACAGGATCAAACCGGCAACCAGGGCACGCCTTAAACCGATGCGGTCGGAAACCGCTGCGGTGAGGCCCTCTCCCACCAGTTCGGCTGCACCGATGAGGCTGGTTCCCAACCCCAGGGCAACGATGCCCAGACCAAAGCTGTTTTCAAGCCACGCCCCGTAAACCACAAATAGATTGTCGTTGGCCGCACTGATAAAAAACACATACCCCAGGGCGCCCAATGCGGATTTGTTGGCAATCAACCGCGAATAGGCGCCGAGGTATTCGGAAGGTGATACCTGTTGACTTGCCGGTTCAGGCTCGGTGGGGATGATAAAAAACAAGACGACGCAACCGATGCATCCCAGCCCGCCCATCACCAGAAATGGCGATTGCCATCCATACCTGTCCATGAGAATGGCTATCAGCGGAATGCCGATCAGGGTACTGGCAGACCATGAGGTCTCCATGATGCCCATCACCCGTGCCCGCCTGCGGAAGGGCACCCGGCTGCCAACCCAGGCCTGCACGGCCGGATCGAATATGCTTTTGCCCAGTCCGGCCAGAAACAGGGCCACCAGGACGACTGCATAAAAGGGGAACATGGCTGCGGCCAGCATGCCGGTTGCCAGCATCGCCATCCCGGCGATCATCATTTTCCGGTAACCCAGTCGGTCGGACAGGGGGCCGATAAGCGCGCCCAGCAGTGACGTCACCTGGTTGATGGCAATCAGGGAAGTGATCGCACTCAGGGAGACGCCAAGTCCGCGGCTCAACACCGGTGCAAAGGGGTAGGCAAAGCGCCTGGCGGTATTGAGCACCAGCCGGAAAAAAGTGGCCCCTGCGATAGGTACGAAGAGTTTGGTTGGGTTCATTGGGTTCAATTCTTTGAAAAGCGGGCCGCCAGAAACAGATCGATGGGCTCCCGGTCAAACGTGCAGCGGGGTTTGCAGGGGTGGCATCGGATCTCAACGGGAAAAGGGCCTTGCTCCTGATTTCAGCCCCATTATGGTCCGCGCACGTTCAATTCTGTTTTTAATTTGTTCCCTACTGCGTATTTTAGACAAATTGGTGAGCAGTCCCGACGCCTCAGTGGGCGACTCCTTGCGGCTTTCCAGCAAGAGGCGATACCAATAGGGGATCTCTGCACCGAAACAGGAGATCAGGTCCACGGCATGCTGCCGGGCCGTTCGCAGTATCGCCGCATCACGATTCTGGACGACCGGTTCGCCAGGTCCAGTCGATTCATTCATCTGCGCCAGGTACCGCGTGAGTTCATGGTCAAGTTTGCGTTTGGTGACCTTGTAGCGAACGATTGGCTTGATCCACAGCCTGGCGATGATATATCCCAGCAGGCCGGCAATGAAGCTGGCGCCGGCGGCAATCATCAGTGGTGCATCCATGGGTATCCTTTTAACCGGCGTGCCGTTTACGAAACCGCTGGTATTCGACCATGCGGGCCGCTGCCTTTACCGCCCGCTCCGGTGTTTCATAAAACACGCCCTTTAGATGATGGCCCTTCACCCGATAGACCGTGGCATCCTTTTCATCGGTGAGCAGGCTGACCCCAAAGACCGGCTTGCCGTATTTTTCCATCAACCGGACGATCTGTTGGATGTAGCTGTTTTCGAAATCGGAAAAGGCATGCACGGCGTCATCCAGAAATTCTCGTGTATATAATGGGTCTGCGCATTCCACCGAATCGGCCAGACGCCTGAGAAAAATGCGGCGCCCTAAAATACCCAGGTTGATGACCGCGTCGCAGCCTTCCCATTGAAGCAGTGCTTCCATGACGGTCAGGGGGATGGACGGATCGTTTTCTCCCACCAGATCGATGGGGTTTGATCGGCTCCAATAGGGCGGCAGGACCTTGTCGATGACGGCTATCAGCTCCGTGGATAGATCCGGTACCTCCAGTCCGAACTGATTGCACAGATCAGCGGTGACCACGCCCCATCCGCCGCCCAAGGTCATGATGGCGATGCGGTTGCCCTGGGGAAGCGGAAGGGAGGAGAAGGCGGCGGACAGGTCCAGCAGTTCCATTGGCTGATCCACCTTGACAATGCCCGCCTGTTGACACGCTGCGTTGAACAGCCGGGTGTCGGACGCCATGGCACCCGTATGACTGGATGCCGCCCGGTTGCCTGCACGGGTCTGGCCGCCTTTGAGCAGCACGATCGGTTTTTTCTGGCTCACCCGGCAGGCACTTTCGAAAAAGCGGCGGCCCTGTTTGACGCTTTCGATATAAAGCATCACGGTCCGGGTGAGTTCGTCGACTTCAAAGCCTTCCATGTAGTCTTCGATGGTGATCATGGCTTCGTTGCCGGAGCCGGAAAAGGCCCGGATGCCGATGCCCTGCGCTTCGGCAAAGGCCAGCAGCTGGGTCCCCATGTTGCCGGACTGGGCGACCACCGTCGTGGAACCGGCCAACGGACGGACCGACGTCCCCGTGCAGAAAAAATGGATATGGGGATTGCAGATGCCCATGGTGTTGGGACCGAGGATGAGAATTCCGGCAGCCCGCGCCGCCTGGGCCAACTGCTTTTCCAGCGCTTTTCCGTCAGGGCCGGTTTCACCGAAACCGGATGTGATTAGCACCACGTTTTTGATCCCCTTGGCTTTCAGTTGGGGGATCAGACCCATGATGCCGGCAGCCGGTATGGTTACCACCGCCAGGTCGATTTCTGCGGGGATGTCCGCCACCGATGTATAGGCGGGTTTGCCGGCGATGACGCCGCCTTTTGAATTGACCGCATAAACATCCCCCTGGTAGCCGCCGCTGATCGTATTGCAGACGAGCATATGCCCCCACTTGCCCATTTGGGCGGAGGCGCCGATGAATGCCACCGAACGGGGGTAGAACAGTGAATGGATAGCCGTTGGCGGCACCGGGTGGGCATCGGTTGTCTCTCGATCAGGCTCAGCCAGGGTAATCAGGGCGTCCACGGCCTTGAGTTCCCCGGTTACCGCGGCAATCAGCGGATTGATGTCGATCTCGGCAATTTCAGGAAAATCGGCAGCGATGGCGGAAAGTCCCATCAACGTATCCACAAGGCGTTCACGGTCCACCGCCGCTTCGCCACGAAAGGGCCCCAGCAGCGGCCGGGATCGGATGGATTCGATCATGTCCGTCGCATCTTGACGGGTAAGCGGCGCCAGCCGAAAGACGACGTCGGACAGCGCTTCGGTGAGGATGCCGCCCAATCCGAAAAGAATCGCCGGGCCAAAGTGGGGGTCGCGGAAAAGGCCGGCGACGAATTCCCGATGCCCACGAATTTGCGGTTGAACGAGAATCTGCGCCCCGGCGGCAGTCCGAAGGATCTGCTCCGCCGCCGATAGCACGGATGGTTCATTGTTCAGATTCAGGTGAACCAAGCCGCCTTCGGTTTTGTGCAGCAGACCCTCGCCGAGGCCCTTGAGCACCACGGGATATCCCAGGTCGCCGGCCGCGGCAACCGCGTCT
>JAGTUY010000295.1 GCA_018224455.1 Desulfosarcina sp. | reverse complement strand
GGTTCTGGGTTCTGGGTTCAGAGGTTCAGAGGTTCAGAGGTTCTGGGTTCTGGGTTCGGGGTTCTGGGTTCAGGGGTTCAGGGGTTCGGGGTATAAGATGGTTTCTACCCTTCAACCTTTGAACGGGGAACGTTGAACCGGGAACCTTCTTTTGTCCTTCAACCCTCGAACGGGGAACGCTGAACCCGGAACCTTCTTTTGTCCTTCAACCTTTGAACAATGAACGCTGAACCTGTGAACGCTTAAGCGTTGTTGCAAGCGTGGATTGTATTGTATAAGAAAAAGCACCATAGTCAATATGGAAAACCGCTTTACATGGAGTCGCGTATGATCATTGATTTTCACGTACACACCTTCCCGGCTGAGATCCGGGATCACCGGGATCGTTTTTTCGATGCCGAACCCGAATTCAAGCTGCTCTACGAATCCCCCAAGTCAAAACTGGTATCCGCCGCTAACATCATCGACATGATGGACGACCAACGGGTGGATATGTCGGTGGTGTTCGGTTTTCCCTGGCGCACACCGGACACCTGCCGGCGGAACAACGACTATGTCATCGAAACGGTGAACAGATACCCGCACCGGCTGCGCGGCCTGTGCTGCGTGGACAGCCTGAGTCCCGATGCGGCCGAAGAGGTGCAGCGCTGCCTGGACGCCGGTCTGAGCGGCGTGGGGGAACTGGCTTTCTATGGCTGCGGCATCGACGGTGAATGTCAGCTCAGCCTGGGCCCCATCATGGCCATGTGCCGGGAGCATGATGTGCCGGTGCTGCTGCACACCAACGAGGAGGTGGGCCACCTATACCCGGGCAAGACGCCCAACACCATGATCCAGATCTACGAAACCATGGCACGCTTTCCAGACAACACCATTGTGTTAGCCCACTGGGGAGGAGGGCTCTTCTTCTACCACCTGCTTAAAAAAGCGGTTAAGGAAACCTTGAAAAACGTCTACTACGACACCGCCGCCTCGCCGTTTCTCTACGACAGCCGGATTTACCGCTATGCCAAAGACCTGGTGGGACTGGACAAAGTCCTCATGGGCACCGACTATCCCCTGCTCAAGCCCGAGCGGTACTTGAAAGAGATGACCGATGCCGGTTTGAGCCCGGAAGACATGGAAATGGTATGCGGGCAGAACGCCGTACGGCTGCTGAAATTAAATCGTCCGGGTCCGTAGACTTGAACCCGATCGGCCATCCACAATTGATTGTGCATGGCCGATTTCAGGACAATCTTTCTGGTCGGTGAATACCAGATTGTTGGAATAATTTTTACGAATCCGTCATTTATTGCCCCCTGATCCCAGGCGTTGCAGGGCCTGAAACCGTTCACAAACAACCCCCTTATCCCTGCGCCTTCTTTTCGAGTTCATCCAGCCTGTCAGGCTCCGAAACAGCGATGTCCACAAGACTCTTGGGTATGGAACTCTGCTCGCACATAACTCTGATATCCTTCTCTTCCTCGCTGAATTCCATAATTTCGCGGATGGATTCGATGTAGCCGATCAACTCATCCGAGGGGATATCTTCCAACGCCGGCCCCGCGGCCGCTGCCTTTTTCCGCTCTGCTTCCTCTTCTGCCAACTTTTGTTTTTCCTTTAGCTCCGCTTCCATGGCCTGTTTGGCAGCATCGATCACGCCCTGGTCAACCTTGGCCATATCGATTATCAATTCTACGGAGACGTTCTTCTCAAACAGGTGCCTGACCTTTTCTTCGTCAGATTTTCCCGCTACCGCCTCAAGCAGGGTTGCCACCCTTTCCCTTTCCGCAAGCTCCTTCTTTATCTCAGCCCTCACCTGTTTCAATTTCTCATCGGAAATCTCCAACGCGCTGGTGATAACCTGGGAAGCCACCAATTCTTTAATAAGCAACCGGATACCTTCATCACCGGACAGGCTTTTTGCCTTGGCAACTAGCAGGTCGAGCCTGGTTTTCTCGACAATCTGAATCACATCCGCTCTGCGCTCGGGGATCCTGAGCTCCGGCCACGTCCCTGCGATGTCGTCAAGGAGCTTGCTGGTTGCGCCATAAGGGTCAGTCAGGTCCTCCAGCGTAAAGGCCGCGATCGCTGTGTTGAAATCCTTCAACAGGGGACGTCCGGCCTTTTTCGCTTTATCGACCGCCCATCTCAATTTAAGTAAATTTCCCCCATGACGCGAAACATTGTAACCTGAATTGTCAAGTTCACCAGCAATCCGCTGAATCGATGATTCCAGTTTTTCCCCGGCGAGATCCTTCAAATCGAGTGCAAGGATATTTTCCTCCATCAACAACCAGAGAGGCTTTTTTTCGAATGCGTTGCTTGTCGTCATTTTTCATCTCCTTTTTGTAATGATTGAAACCGATAATCAATTCGCCGGCCTGATCCGACTGAAAAGTATCTTTGATCCCCGTTGGATTAAAAACATGTCGACAGAAAACTGCCTATCCCGGCAGATTATAGAGACGCACCCATGCGAGTCAAGAAAAAATACACGATTGGTAAGGAGGGGCATGTCGACGGAAACCTGTCTCATGGTTAAGGATCAGATGCCGTCCATTTTAAGCTTGTCCCGAATACCGCATTGTACCTTTGATCTCAGGGTCCTTTTTGGCAATGTCCATCAAGGCGTGGTTTCTGGGATAGAAATCGACGGACAACGGTGTGTTTTGATCGAACAGTGAAAAATAGGCTTCGAAATATCGGGTCTTTCTCGATGCCCACAACCCGCCATAGCAAAGTGGTGAACGGCGCCGGAGAGCATATCAACTGGGAATAGGACACCTCCTGGCGAGCAAGCTTCTCCGTCACCCTGCGTTCGACAAATTCCCCGGTGCCAAACGCCCATGCAAGATAAACCAGGCTGAAAAACAGGCCGATGGTATAATTTTCTTTTCGTCGAGCCAACAATATATTTCAAGGTGTATACTTGACCCTGTTCATCAAGCGTTGACTTTTTCAAGGAAAGATTTTGCTACAGGAACGATTTATCCGGTCGTGCAT
>JAGTUY010000294.1 GCA_018224455.1 Desulfosarcina sp. | reverse complement strand
TCGATAGTAGGCATGGCCAAGCGCCATGCTTGCCTGGGCATTGCCGGGATCCTGTTTCAGGATATCTGTATATATCGCAGCGGCCTTATCGTATCGCTTATCGGATTCATACAAGGCCCCCAGTTCAAAGCGCGATTCCACCAATTCAGGCTCCAGTGCCAATGTTTTTTCAAAGTAGGCCTTGGCGGTTTTTCCATCACCCTTGATTGCGTTGACCCGGCCCAGAAAAAAATAGCCGGCGTAGGATCCCGGAAAGTTTTTTACGAGCTGTTCATAAACCGGTTCGGCCTGATCCCATTGTTCCTGGTCCATGTACATGCTGCCCAACTGGAGATATATTTCCTGCTGGGAAGGATCCAGGGCAAGTACCCGTGAAAAGGCATCCATGGCAGCTTCAGGCTGATCCATGTTCTGATAGATCCGTCCAGCCAAAATTAGCGTATCGACATCATCGGGATGGTCGGCCAAAATGTCGTCTAAAAGTTGAAGGGCAGCCGTCGTATCTTTTTTCATCAGCCGGAAACCGGCGAGTTCACGTTTCAGATACACCGACTCTGGATCCTTGGCCAGGGCTTGCTCCATGAGCTCGAGGGCGCGATCCAGATTACCTTTTTTAAGAGACAGATGGGCCTCGGAAAACAGATAATAGGCGTTGACCGGACGAACCCGAGCATCCGGCATGGGCGTCCAACTCGAACCGCGCGATCCCAAACCCGTCAGGCCACACCCGGCAATAATTATCATGCAAAGCATTAAAAGAATGTTTCTAAAATATTGTTTTATCATTTAATATACTTTCAACTAATAAACATGGCCAAGCAGACAGCCGGATCGCTTGGCCAAGGCTATACAGATGAAAACAGGCGAACATCCAGTAACAGGCAAAGCGCTCAGGAGACATCCTCGGTGTAGGTCTCGAAGTCTGGAATCTCCTTTTTGAAATAGTCCCTCATTTTTTTGACCACATTTTTTTCGACCTGTCTCACCCGCTCACGGGATATACCGTATTTGTCGCCGATCTCCTGGAGTGTCACCGGGCTGTCGGAGAAGATCCGCTTGTCAAATATCTCCAATTCGCGGTCGGTCATCTGGGTTCTGAATTCGGCAATTTTTTCATTGAGAAGGGAGGACATCTCCTTTTTTGCCACCGTATCTTCAGCCGACTCTGATTCCGTGCTCATAAATTCAATTCGCTCGGTATCCGAATCCTCCTTGAGCGGCGCGTCCAAAGAGATGTCCCAGCCGTCCAGGCGCTGGTCCATGTCCACAATTTCACGTTCGGAGACGCCCAGTCGCTGGGAAAGCAGTTTCGGTTTGGGATCAAAGCCTTCTTCGATGAGTTTCTGCTTTTCTTTCTTCAACTTAAAAAAAAGTTTTCGCTGCCCCTGGGTGGTGCCGATTTTGACTAGACGCCAATTGTCCATGATGAATTTGAGGATGTAGGCCTTGATCCAAAAGGAGGCATAGTAGGAAAACTTGACGTTCTTATACGGGTCAAATTTTTTAACCGCCTGCATCAGGCCGATATTGCCTTCTTGAATCAAGTCCAGCAGATTCTGCATCCAAACCCGCTGGAATTCCAAGGCAATTTTCACCACCAAACGCAGATTTGAGGTAACCAGCCGGTAAGCGGCCTCCTGGTCACCCCGCTCCTGCACTCGTTTTCCCAAGGAGACCTCTTCCTCTCGGGTCAGCAGGTTGTAGCGGCTGATCTCCGAAAGGTAGCGTTGAAGCGGATCGTATTTAACAACGGCTTTGTCACTGGTCCGCCCGGCTGGCCGGTAGGCACCCTTATTCGCTGAAGGTTTCGTTTTTTTGATTTTTGCCTTTTTCATACCCCTACCCGGGTTTTGAATTTTATTGAAAATCGGCAATGGTGGCTGTCAACCATTGCCAGGCCTGTTTTTCGTGTGGACAAGACCTTGCCATTATGTTACGGGTGGCGTTTGTTTGAGCGCCTGTAGCTCAGCTGGATAGAGCAACGGACTTCTAATCCGTAGGCCGCAGGTTCGAATCCTGCCAGGCGCGCCAGAGCTTACAATCTTTTATAATATTTATAAGCCTTTGAGACTAAATCTGGAAGGCTTATTTTTTTGTCGTCATCTTTTCGATCTTTGGGTTGCTATTTATGCGCAAATAGAATTTGAAGCAATCAGCAAAACCTTTGATCCATAACATCGTTTTATAATTTTCACAATCTCAACCTGAATAACACCCTGCATACACCAACCTCGGCACGGTTGTCACTGACAGCATATCCATAGGAAAGTGGGGTCATCTGCCTGCCACTTGTGTGGTGATGGCAACGTCAACGCCTTATAATTGATAAAAAAAGGCCGGACGGGGAACTGTCCGGCACAATCAGGATCGGATTTTATTGATTAGGCGGTCGAGGTTGTCGCAGATCGAAGATGGGATTTGGTGCGGGGCATTATCCGGTTGCGAATGAGTCGCATGGGCCATTGATCACCGTTGATTTCGTTGCATCTTCATCACATGTATTTTATAGCGTCAGTAAGAACAAGGGGGGGCTTTGGGGCCTCGGAAAGCGGCCAGGAATGCGCCCGCTATCGCGGTTCAATCGAAAACAGCGCATTGACGCGGTCCATTTTTCCGCCGAAACCGTCCATGACCCCCTGGATCTGAGATAGTTGCAGACCGACTGACCGGGCGACCCGATCATCTTCGGGGTAGGACGGATCGTCGATTCCCAGACCGATCTCCATCTTCCGGCATATCGCATCAGCCATGTAGACAATCGACGCTTCCAAAAAGCACCCCTTTGCCTCCAACGGGGTATGGGAATACCGAATGATGCATTGAAGCGCTGTCGGGAAATGCCAGTTTTTCGCCACCATGGCTCCCACCTGGCAGTGGTCGAAACCCAATACCTGGCGCTCCGCCTCCCTGAAGGTCATGGACTGGATGTTTACCCGGTTCATGATTGGTTCTATTGCCGATTTTACATGCTGATCCAAAACAACCTTGCCGATGTCACGCAGCAAGGCCCCCGTGAAGAAGAGACCGGTCTGTTTCATCCTTTTTTTCTCCGCCAGGTCATTGGCCAAAATCGCAGCAGACACCGCACTCTTCCAAAGTTCTCCGGTGTTTAATCCGTACCCACCATGTGATCCGTTGAAACTCTCGGAGCAACTGACCAACAGAACCAAATCGACGACCTGGGTCATGCCAAGATAGACGATTGCCTGTTTGGCGTCGTTAATCTTACCCGGTAAACCAAAATAAGACGAGTTGGCCAGTTTCAATACATTGGACGTCAATGCCGGTTCGTAGCGGATGATGTCGGACAGATCGGACATACCGCAATCCGGATCGTCCAACAGCGCCATTACTTTTCCTGCAATGTCCGATACCGGTTTTAAATGATCGATGGCTTCAATGATGGACTCAACCGTGGACATCGTTGATTTCTCCGCTTGCGTCGGCCGGTTTCCAAACAAAGGCCCATTGCAGTTGACTATCCGACACGATGGGCCAACAATTCCCGAAGCTGACCTTTTTTTTCCTCATCGAGGCGTTTGAAGCACAGGGCGTTGGTTCTCAAGGCCGGCGTCTTTTTTTTTCTTTTACCATTTGTCATTATCGGAACGATTGCATACGGAATGTTGTGCACATAGATGCCCTGCTCTGTCATCAATAGGTCGAGTTGGACTTTTCCTGCATCCGGTAAAGCGATGGCCTTGCCGCCAAAGGCAATTCCCCCAACACTCAGGTTCGTGACCTGCCCCATGGCCTCCGGTTCGGATTTATACAGGACCATGGCAATCTCTGCGATACTCATATTTGTATAATTTCGCAATGGTTCAAATTTATTTCTCATAATAACAAATGTGCCACGAGGCATGCAATACCGTTTATGCTTTCGCCGTTCAACCATGGGTTCTCCCTGCAAGTAATCGGTTTTTGGTTTCGAATGGATCGGGCTCGATACTTGATTAGTGCAAGGATTTTGCCAGAAATGTTAAACAGCGCAATCAGCGCCGGTTGAGATTGGATATGACGTCCGTTAGCATGAGCGAAATGCTCACGATGCGTTTTTTTATCGACGGTCTTATTTAGCCGAAGCCCTTGTTTTGCTCGACCCGTGGCAGGTTATGCCTGCCGGCAGCACGGGCTGGCGACGCATGACGGCGATCTTCGATCGGCTG
>JAGTUY010000293.1 GCA_018224455.1 Desulfosarcina sp. | reverse complement strand
GGCTCGAGGGGTCGAACGCATCGATGCCGTCTTGGGACAGAATCCGCACCGGCCGATGGGCAATCTCCTTGGATAGTATAGCAAAGGACCAAAACGAAGAAAGCCTGGGCACAATTTGTACCCAGGCTTAATCGTTTAAATGGTAGGCGCGATTGGATTTGAACCAACGACCTCTTCCGTGTCAGGGAAGCGCTCTCCCCCTGAGCTACGCGCCTACATGGAGAAAAGCTGATACCACCTGCTCTTAGGACTGTCAAGGAATTTACGACTTCAGGATCACTGGTTCACCAGGCGGATGCGGATGGCTTCAGGCGTCACCTCGAAGATGTCGATACCGAAACCGCTGAACGTTTTCAGCAGCAGCGCGTCGGCCAGGGATCGTGCACTGCCCTGGTAGCTGACAGCCATATCGGCCCGGTCGGCCGACATTTCTTTCATTTTCAGCTCATTGACCCCGGACACCGAAGCGATGGCCGTTCGCAGCCGTACAAAATTGGCAATATGGCCTCCGGTGCCCTCCACCACCACCTCAATGACTGCACTGCGATCCTGCGCCTGCTGCCAGACGGCCATGATCTGCCGGGCCAAGTCATCACCGGCCAATGCCCCCGCACCAGACAGTGCTTCGCGCCCCCCCACGATCTCATCCTGACCGGAAACCACCGATTTCTGGCGTGTCCGACCGATCGGCTGCCCGGTCTGAACATCAAACGCACGAGCATCGAGGACGGCTTCATAGGCGTTGACAGCCCCCCCCATGGTATTGGGTGCAGCCGCGGCCGTACCATAACCGGTGACCAGTACATCCGCACCCAGCCGCCCTGCCAGGGCCACCATCTCCACCTCCGGCGCATTCACGGGAAGCGACAGGGGTGAACTCAGATCGGGCAGGTCGACGATCTCGAATCCGGTGGCCTGAAGTGTCGCCGCCATCGCCCCTTCACTGATGGTCCGGCTGCGTAGCCGGCGATCCCCCCACCAGTAGGTAAAATCGGCATCGGTCACATTTCTCTCCGCCACCATGAAAAGGATCCTTGGATACACGGCACCGGCCAGCGCGAGACCCAGGCGGGAGAGGTCCCGGCTGACCCGGTCTACGGCAATATCCACCTGAACCAGTGTTCTGACCGTGGTCCCGGATACGGACTCGGTGAGCACGCGGTAATTCTGGATATAGCTGTCCCGTTCAGCCAGAATATGGTCGTTGATCTGCTGGAATCGCCGGACCACGGTCTCACCGGTGAGCATCTCCATGACCACCTGACCCACGGCGGCGACCAAGGCATCATTGACCGCATTCTGCCTGCCATCGGCCAGGTTTTTTTCGTGGATGGCAGCCGTTCCTAATACTTTCAACTGCTTGACCACCTGGTTGTCTGCCCCGTAACTGCTGCTGCAGGCCAGCGTCAGGACAATCAACAGGCAGATTCGCTGGATCCATCTTTTTATCGTGTTCCGATCAGACATGGGTTCCTCCTTATGTTTTTCGGACCCGCGCATAGTCGGCAATGTCCATCAGAATTTCCCGCGTCGGACTATCCTCAAAGGGTAGCAGCGCCGTCTTGGCCTTTTGGATGTGGGCCGCTGCCTGTGCTTCGGTATAGGCGATGCCGCCATGGCGTTTCAACATCTCCACCAGGGATGCAAACTCGGCCCCGGTAAAATTCCGGTTCTCGAAAATGGCCACCATGGATTGACGATCCGTCTCGGTTGCCCGGGACAAGGCATGGATCAGCGGCAGGGTCAGCTTTCCCTCCCTCAAATCGGCCCCGGCATGTTTGCCCAGAGAAGTGATTTCCTGGGTGTAGTCGAGCAGGTCATCGGCCATTTGAAACGCCAGCCCCAGATGATATCCGTAGTCGGTCAGCGCCTGAACGGTGGCCGGCTTCCCACCGGCAATCAATGCACCGGTCCGGCAGGCACCTTCGAAAAGCACGGCCGTTTTGCAGCGAATCACGTCTAAATAGTCGTCCTCACCCAGCGTAATATCACCTTTTTTCTCCAACTGACGGATTTCACCCTGGGACATGTTTTCGGTAATCCGGGCAATGGTCTGAATCACCTCACAAAGGCCGGTGTCCGCGGCGATGGAAAGTCCACGGGCCAAAAGGAAGTCACCGGTAAGCACTGCCGTGGGATTGTCCCATAACTGGTTGGCCACCTGACGGCCTCGCCGCATGTCCGCGCCGTCTATCAGATCATC
This sequence comes from Desulfosarcina sp., assembly GCA_018224455.1. Lineage (GTDB taxonomy): Bacteria > Desulfobacterota > Desulfobacteria > Desulfobacterales > Desulfosarcinaceae > Desulfosarcina. The sequence continues at coordinate 8,431 of JAGTUY010000293.1, read as the reverse complement.
ATGCAGCAGGGTGGCGGCGTGCAGATATTCAAAGATGGTGGAGAAACGTGCCGTGTGATTGCCTGAATATCCGCAGAGCCGAGCGCCCAATACCATCAATAGGGGCCGTAACCGCTTTCCACCGGCAAACAGGATATGCCCGGCCACTTGAGAAACCAGATCGAAATAGGGATTCAGGTTCTCGGCCAGTGCCTGTTCGATGGCCTTCAGATCATCCCCCACGGCGGCCAGAATCTTCTGTTTCAGGTCGGTCATAGCGCCCTTCCGATCAGATCGTACGCCAACGTATCCGTTATCGTAACCGATGCGATCTCTCCAATGGTTGCCGCGGGGCCGCCCGGCTGCGTCTTCACAAAAGTGATGCCGTCTACTTCGGGTGCTTGAAGGATGGTTCTTCCCTCAAAGAGGCGGGGCTCGGATGAAGCCTCGACCAGGACCGGCAAGGTCTTTCCAATCATCGATGTCAGGTTGTTTTCCGAGATCGCCATTTGCCGCTTCATGAGGGTGTCGTACCGGAACTGGGCCACTTTCTTGGATAGTTGCCCGGGCAGCCGATGAGAGGGCAAATCCTCGGCGTCGGAATAGGTGAACACGCCCAGGTGGTCGAAACGGACATCTTCTACGAATTCCATCAGTTCTTGAAAATCAGCGTCTGTCTCTCCGGGAAAGCCAACGATCAGGGTGGTTCTGATGGCAGCCCCGGGAACCCTTGATCGGATGTGCTGAAACAGATCCAGCAACTGCCGCTTATCATAGTGACGGCCCATTTTCTTCAATACCCGGCTGGCAGCATGCTGAACGGGAAGGTCAAAATAGGGGCACAGATTGGGGTGAGCGGCAACCGCCTCGATCACGCCGTCGGTGATGCTTTCCGGGTGACCGTATAGAAATCGGACCCAGGCCTCTCCGGCCACCTCGGCAAGGTGGATCAGGAGGGTGTCAAAGCTTACCGGATCGGACAGGTCGTGGCCGTAATGAGTGGTATCCTGGGCCACCAGATTCAACTCTTTAACGCCGCTGCCTATCAGTTCCCGAGCCTCGGCCAGGATATGATCCATGGGCCGGCTTTTCTGGCGGCCCCGCAGCCGGGGAATGATGCAGTAGGTGCAGTGGCGGCTGCACCCTTCGGCAATTTTCAAGTAGGCGGTGTGGGACTGGTTCCGTTCACGGGCCGTTTTTTGACCAATGGATATGCGGTCCGGGTCCGGCAAGAGGCAGGTCCCGCGGCCCAATCCGCCGGTCACGGCATCCACGATGCGCGAAAAGGCGCCGGTGCCCAGAAACTGGTCCACCTCGGGCAGGGCATCGGCAATGGCTTCACGAAAGCGTTCCGGCAGACAACCAGCGACCACCAATCGATTGCAGCGCCCCGTTTTTTTAAACCGGGCCAGTTCGAGAATGGTGTCGATGGATTCATCGATGGCCGACTCCACGAAGCTGCAGGTGTTGACAACAATGACGACGGCGTCGGCCGGATCCCGGGTCAGCGACCAGCCGGCCTGGCGCAGCTCTCCAGCCATGTTTTCACTGTCTACCTGATTGCGGGCACAGCCCAGACTTTCGATGTATAGACGGCCCATCTACCCTTTCAATTTTTCTATTTCAGCAGTAAGGGCCGGGATAACCTCGAAAAGATCGCCCACGATACCGAAGTCGCATTTGGAAAAAATCGGCGCTTCGGGATCCTTGTTGATGGCCACCACCACACGGGATGAGGCCATGCCGGCCAGATGCTGAATGGCTCCGGAAACGCCGCAGGCGACGTACAGGTTGGGCGCCACCACTTTGCCGGTCTGCCCCACCTGATCGGAGACCGGCCGCCAGCCCTCGTCCACGGCGCTTCGGGATGCACCCACGGCCCCATCCAGGGCCTTGGCAAGGGCTTCCACGACGGCAAAATTGTCGCCGCCCATGCCCCGTCCACCGGTGACGACCACATCTGCTTCGGTCAGTTCGATCTTGCCGGTTTCCATGTGCTTTTCAACCAGTCTCAACGTATCACCGTCCAAACTGACGGCCACCTTTTCCACCTCGCCGGCACACTGGGCAGCCACGGCCTCCATGGCCCGGGGGCGGATGGCCACGATGGCCGGGGACCCCTTCAGGCCCACGTCTGCCAGGACTTTACCACCGTACATGGGACGGGTGGCCACAATCCGGTCGCCGTCAGCACGAACCCCCACGCAATCCATGGCCAGGGGCGCGTTCAAGCGGGCGGAAAGCCGGGCGGCGATGTCTTTGCCCAGCGACGTTGCACCGATCAGCACCACGGCCGGATCGGACGTTGCCACCAGTTGAGCCACGGCCTGGATGCAGACATCGGTCAGGCCGTCTCTCAATCCTTCATGGTCGGCCACCAGTATCCGATCCGCTCCATATTCGGCGGCTTGCGATGCCATGGCCTCGACACCGGCGCCCATGACAGCCGCGGTCAGGGGACCGCCGATTGTTTGGGCAAGCTTTTTTCCGGTAGAAATAACTTCGAACGAAATATGTTTAAATGCGCCGTCAACTTGTTCGGTGATGGCCAGTATTCCCTGTGACATGATTTTTCTCCCTAACCCGGATTAACCGGAAACAACAAATGGCAAGCACCAAATTTCATATAAGGTTTGGAATTTGAATTTTAGTTTTTGTGATTGATTGGTCATTTGGATTTTGGCGATTGTTATTTCTTGAGGATTGATAATTTATCTTTCGATATAAAAACATGCAGATGGTGGCCGTCGTGGTCCGCTCAGATCACCTTGGCCTCTTCGCGCAACGCCTTGACCAGTGCCGCCGCCTTTTCACCGACACTGTCACCTTCCAGGATCCGGCCACCCTTTCGTTGCCGAGGCAGCCGCATGGCAAGGATCTTTACCATGGGCTCTCCTGGATCGGTGCCGGTTTCCGACAGGGGGCGCGTGTCAATGGGTTTCTTCTTGGCTTTCATGATGCCCGGCAGGCTGGCATAGCGGGGTTCATTGAGACCGCGCTGGGTGGTGATCAGCGCCGGCAGGGTCGTTTCCAGCACCAGGGTGCCGCCATCGATGGTCCGGGTGCAGCGGATCTTGCCATCGGCCACGTCCTGTTTGATGACCATGGATATAAGCGGAATGCCCATGAGTTCGGCGACGGCCGGGCCAACCTGAAAGTTATCGTCATCCACGGCCCGGTGGCCGCCGAGGATCAGGTCGAAGGCGCCCTTTTTCAGCTCTCCGGCCAGGACTTTGGCGGTGGCCAGCCCGTCCAACGGCTTTCCCTGCGGATCGATGCGGACAGCGGTATCGGCGCCCATGGCCAAGGCAGTGCGGAGCGCCTCCGCTGCCTTTTCCGGTCCCAGTGAAAAGACGGTGACCGTCCCGCCGGCATCGGCGCGAATCTGAAGCGCCTCCTCCACGGCCATTTCGTCGTAGGGGTTCATCACCCAGTTGATGCCTTCGGTCTTGATGGCGGTTCCGTCGTCGCTGATCTCAATCATCGACTCGGTGGCCGGAACCTGCTTGAGCAGCACGGCAATTTCCACGTTTCACCTTCCTTTGGGGGCCGATCCCGTCGTTTTATGCGTTAAGGGCCCTGTATATTTTACTTATGCTGGTTTTAAATGAGAATATAACCTATCAATATTATGAGAATTGTTATGACTTCAACGTCAACTATAGAACTAGGGCCGGGTTGTCAACGGTAAATCATCTGCCGAATCACTTTTTGAAGGCAAAGGCTGTCACCGGATCCCAAACCCATCAGACGGATGATCGGCGAGCGACCCGTCTGCCTGTCGGACAACAATGAGGCACTCCACAGAGGCCAGGCGGTTGACCAGTGCCAATCCCTTTTCCGCTCCCATTACCATCAGTGCGGTGGCCAGACCGTCCGCCACCGTGCAGTTGGCCGCCACCACCGTGGCGCTCACCACACCGTTGGTCACCGGTCTGCCCGTTCGCGGATCGAGGATGTGCGCGAAGGATTGATGGTCAACATTGAAGAAAATCCGGTAGTCGCCGCTGGTGGCCATGGCCCGGTCCGTGAGGGGCACCGCCTGGTAGACATCATTGAATGCGGCCTCCTTTTCCGGTCGGTTGATACCCACCCGCCAGGCGTTTCCGTCTTTGCGCCGGCCACGGGCGTATACCTCACCCCCGATCTCCACCAAAAAATGTAAGAAGCCATTGTCACCCAACAGCCGGGCGATCGCATCCACCCCGAATCCTTTGGCGATGGACGCCAGATCCAAGGTGACGACAGGATCCCTCTTGCTGAGGGTACCCGACGGGTCCAGAACGATGCGGTCGAATCCCACATGGGCCAGTGCCTGCCGGATGTCACGCTCATCCGGGACTTGGCCGACCGACCCGTTTCGTCCGAAACCCCACAGGTTGACCAAGGGATCCAGGGTGCCGTCCCAGGCGCCATCGGTAAGCCTGTGAAGCTCGGCCGCCACCCGCAGCACCTCGAGCAGATCGGCCGACGGAGAAAAGGAGTCGTTGGCCGTGGTAAAGGCATTAAACCGACTGATCTCGCTGGTCGGATCGTAGGTGGACATGCTCTTGTTGATCGAGGCCAGGCGATCGTCGATCTGCCGCTGCAGATCGGTGCCGGACGTCAGCCATCCGGTCACCACCTTGATGTGATAGGTCGTGCCCATGGTCTTGCCGGACAGCTGCAGCTCCCTTTTCGGCTGGCAGGCGGCATTCAACAATACCGTCAGCAGAAAAAGAATAAGGAGGCCCGCACGGATGGCCCCGGGTCGCAGAAAAATCAGCATATGCGTGGCAGCTGCTCGCCGGTAAGCATGTCCACGATGCGCTCGCCGCCGATGCGGGTTCTCATGAAAACGCGGCCGGGATGGTCGTCGGTCACCTCGCCGATGATGCAGGCATCCTTGCCGTAGGGGGATTGTTGAATCGCCGCCAGCACTCGACCGGCCTGATCCGCCGGCACAAGCGCCAACAGCTTGCCCTCGTTGGCCACGTAGAGCGGATCGAAGCCCAACAGCTCGCAGATGCCGGAAACGGCAGGCCTGACGGGCAGCCGGTCCTCATCGATGCGAATACCTGCTTTCGATTGGTCGGCAATTTCATTCAAGGTCGTGCCCACGCCACCCCGTGTGGGATCCCGCAGCACATGAATGTCGCAACCGGTGCCGAAAATGTCGGCCACCATGTGATTCAACGGGGCCGAATCACTCTTGACGTCCGAGTCGAAAGCGAGCCCTTCGCGTTGGGTGAGAATGGTCATGCCATGGTCGGCCATGGTTCCGCTGAGGATAACCGTGTCTCCGGGTCGGGCATTGGCGCCGGAGACATTCACATTCTCGTCGATCGTGCCGATGCCGGCCGTGTTGATAAAAATCTTGTCGGCCGCCCCTTTGGGAACCACCTTGGTGTCGCCGGTGACCACAGTGACGCCGGCCAGCCGGGCGGCACGGCCCATCTGGGCGACCACCCGCTCCAGGTCAGCCATGGGAAAGCCCTCTTCGATGATCATCCCCACGCTCAGGTACAATGGGGTGGCGCCGCACATGGCCACGTCGTTGACCGTGCCGTTGATGGCCAAATCGCCGATGCTGCCGCCCGGGAAAAAGATGGGGTCCACCACATAGGTATCCGTGGAAAAGGCTATGCGGCCGCCGGGCAGATGCAGCGTGGCGCCGTCGTCGAGCATGGCCAGGGCCGGGTTGTCGAATGCGGGCAGCAACAGGTTGGCCGTTAGGCGGTGGGACATCTTTCCCCCGCTGCCGTGGTCCAGAAGGATTTTGTCCGATTTCATGAGCTATGATTGTTTCCTGTTTTAGATGAATCGCTATAAAACAATATGGCGAAAAAACGGCCGCCGGTTCATCCGTCACCGTGGTAGCGGTAGTAGGCCGCGCAAGTGCCTTCGCTGGAGACCATGCAGGGCCCCACCGGCGCCATGGGGTTGCACACCGTCTTGTACAACGGACACTGGGGTGGAATTTTAAGGCCGGTAAGGACTGCGCCGCACGCGCATCCCTTGGGTTCAGGAACAGGCTTCAGCTGAAGGTCGAAAACCTTGACGGCGTCGAAAGCGGCATAGCTTTCACGGATGGCCAGACCGCTCTTCGGAATCGTGCCGATCCCCCGCCAGTCGGCATCCACCGTCTCGAACACCTCGTTCATAACCGCCATGGCCTTGGGGTTGCCGGCGGCTGAGACGACCCGGGGATAGGCGTTTTCCAAGGCCGGCTGCCTGGATTCCACCTGGTCCACCAGCATGGCGATACCCTGGAGCAGGTCGGCCGGTTCGAAACCGGCCACCACGCACGGCACCCGATGGGTCTCGAAAAAGGGCCGGTAGGCATCCAGACCGATGACCACGGACACGTGGCCGGGAAGCAGGAACCCGTCGATGTTGATTTCACCGTCAGCCAGGGCCTCCAGGGCTGGGGGCACGGTCTTGTGGGCCGAAACCACGCAAAAGTTGTCCAGCTTTTGCTGGTGGGCGGCCAGAATGGCGGCAGCCACCGTGGGCGCGGTGGTCTCAAACCCCACTCCTAAAAAGACCACCCGCTTGTCCGGGTTTTGACTGGCCAGATTCACGGCATCGAAGGTGGAATAGACGATGCGCACATCGGCGCCGGCGGCCTTCTCGCGCTGCAGCGAGGAGCCGCTGCCCGGCACCCGCAGCAGATCGCCGAAAGTGGCCACGATGGTCTCCGGTTCCCGGGCCAGGGCGATGAATGCGTCGATCTCCGTCTGGGCGGTGACGCATACCGGGCATCCCGGTCCTGAAAGCAGGGCGATGGTCTCCGGCAGCAGCGAGCGGATGCCGCTTCTGAAGATGGAGACGGTATGGGTGCCGCACACCTCCATGAAACGAACCGGCCCACGGCTGGTTTGGGTGATGCGTTCGGCCAGGTGCCGGGCGATTTGCGGATCGTGAAAAGCGTCGTTTTGTTTCAGGGCCATAATCGATCGTCCCTCATGAATGGCTTACTGTTGTTGCCGCCACCACGGCCTGCCCCAGCGAAAGGCCGCCGTCATTGGTCGGCACCAGCCGATGGGTGAGCAGGTCGAACCCGCTTTTTTCCAAAGCAGTGGTCAACCCGACCAGCAATCGGTTGTTTTGAAACACGCCGCCGCTCAGGACCACCCGGTCGATGCCCGTGGTGGAGCGCAGGTGGCGGCACAACTGTTCAAAAAGCAAGATCAGGGTGTTATGAAACCGGGCACTGATCGTATTCGGAGAAACGCCCCTTTCCACATCCCGCACCACGGCCTGAATGATGGGCACGGTTGCTATCCGACAGGTGCCGTCACCCTCCCAGAAAAAATCGTAACTGCCGGATTCGGCATCGTCGAGGATCATCTCCAGCTCCATGGCGGCTTGACCCTCGAAGGTCACCTGGCCGCGCAGTCCGATCATCGCTGCCACGGCATCGAATAACCGGCCCAGACTGGACGTCAGCGGGCTGTTGATCTGTTTGTCGATCATGGCCAGCATGATCTCCACACGCTGTCTGCCCACCGATCGTAAAAAAGGCAGCGGAAGCATTCCCGCCTCCTCACCGAAAGCGGCGCTCAGGTGGCTCAGCGCCATACGCCAGGGTTCCTTGATGGCGGCAGCACTGCCGGGCATGGGCACCGGCACCAGGTGGGCCGCCCGGGTAAAGGTGTGGTAGTCCGCCACCAGCACCTCACCTCCCCAGACCGTGCCGTCCGTCCCCAGCCCCGTGCCATCGAAGGATAGGCCGATCACCGGCCCGTCGGCCTTGTTTTCTGCCATGCAGGCGGCGATGTGGGCGTGGTGGTGCTGCACCTCGATGCAGGGGATGCCGTCCAGTTCCCTGGCATAGCGGGTGCTCATGTAATCCGGGTGCAGGTCGCAGGCCACAATCTGCGGATCGATGTCCAGGATGCGTTTGAGATGGTCCACCGTAAGGCGGAAGAAATCGTCGGTGGCCCGGTTTTCCAGATCGCCGATGTGTTGGCTCACGAAGGCCTGCATGCCCCGTGTGAGACAAACGGTGTTCTTCAGTTCGGCCCCGCAGGCCAGCACCGGCGGCATGTGGTCCTTTAAAAACACAGGCACGGGCACATAGCCACGGGAGCGCCGGATGGGACGCATGTGACCAGCACTGTAACGGACGATGGAGTCGTCGCTGCGCAGCAGGATATCCCGGTCGTGGACCAGAAAATCATCGGCGATCGCTCCCAATCGTAGAAACGCCTCGGCATTGTCGATGGCAATCGGCTCTTCACTTAAATTGGCGCTGGTCATCACCAGGGCGGCAAAACCGGCGTCCAGCAGCAGGTGATGCACGGGTGCGTATGGCAGCATGATACCGAAATAGCGGTTGCAGGGTGAAACCGATTCGGCAATGGAGGTGTTTTCGCGCTTTTCCAGCAGAACGATGGGTCGCTGGATGGAGACGAGCAGCCGTTCTTCCGCGGCTTGCACACGGGCAATGTCCCGGATGCGATCCAGG
>JAGTUY010000292.1 GCA_018224455.1 Desulfosarcina sp. | reverse complement strand
TTTGTTGGTGCCGCCTGAAAAAGGACCGATGTCGGTCAAAACGGCATAATCAAATAGCAAAATAGACATTGGGCAGCCCATGTCAAGCAGTCCATCAATACTGAAATGCTTGTGCGTTGCCGGCAAACCGGTCTGCCCACAGGCCGATAGACCGCTACTCCATGCCCAGCAGCCAAGCCGCCTCACGGTCCACAACCCGGGCATCGGCCCCGGCGAGGCTCCGGTTTGCCGGTGGATCGCATCGGACCTCGGTGAGGGATATCGATACGTGGTCGACGGCAGCTCGCTTATTGTTGAGGTTTCACTTTCGACTCTCCCGGAATCAATGTCTGGGTGGAGATGATACCATCGATCTGGCGCACCTTCGAGTGGACGAACTGGCCGATCACCTCGGCGTCTGAAGAGAGCAGGTCCCGCGTCAGGGTAATCTTGACCAGAATGTCGATGCTGCCGTGGATGGAGTGAACCTCGCTGACCTCAGGCAGGGCGAAGAGCTTGTCCACGATCTTCAATTCCCGCTTGGCTTCCACATTCATGGTGATGAACGCCGTGATGCTGCGCAGCATTTCCGGGTACTCTGCTTTGTTTATCGTGGCCATCTTTTCTCTGAATGCCTCCATGTCTCTGGGTATGAGCTTGTCGATACCGATGCCGTAGTGGCGCGTACGACCCTTCTCCCACTGGTGAAACGAGATGTAGGCGTAAAGGTCGTCCAGGGTGCGGCCGGGAAAGGATGCCAGCAGGTTCGCTTTCTGGATGATGCCAGTCATGGGCTGGTAAATCGTCTGGTACCAGTCTTCGGCGGCTTCCTTGAGTGTCGCACCGGGTTTTTCCCCCCCGGCGAGATAGGCCCGGTGGGCGTCCACCTGTTCGAGCAGGTAGGGAAATTGGCCCACTTCGGAGATGTCGATGGGATGGGCCAGTCCGGTCTGCTCCATAAATTCGCTCTTTTCCCGGTAAATGATGTTCTCCAGGGTTTGGCTGGAAGGAATGAATTCGACGATCTTGGCCATGATATCTGAGCGGCCGAACTCCTTGGCAGCGGCGATGCGGTGGTTGCCGTCCAGGACGTAGTACTCATCTTTGATTTTGTAAAGTTTGACCGGCGGCAGGGATTTTCCTTCCCGCATGGCCTGCTTGACACTGATCAGCCGGTCCGGTGGCACGTGTTCCTTGAGCTTGAACTGGCTGTCGAAGTCATGGTACCGCCCCACACTGCCGACAATCTGCTCCAGGGGCACGCTGCAGATGCCCCGGTCGATGTGGTCGAATGCGCCTTCGCACTCCTGGTTCTCACGGAAGCACTTGGCCTCGCTGTCACGATTGCCGCGCCACATTTTTTTGATCAGACCGGCCAGGCTACTCATGATCCACCTCCAGAACGTGGAAGGCAAAGGTGTTGATCACACGCGTATGGCCCACCAGGGTCACCCGCTGGGACGGATCGGTGAAGTGGTCGTGAATGTGGCCATGGATAAAATAGCGGGGTTTGAATCGGCTGATGAGCTTTAGAAAGCTGTCGAAGCCCCGGTGGCATCGGTCTTCCGCATCGTGGACGTGCCTGGGCGGCGCGTGGGTAATCACCATATCCACACCGCCTGCGAACCACAACCCCGGCATCATGCGCCAGATTATCTGGCGCATCTGGTAGTCCCGGTACTGAATCGGCCCGCCGTTGTACCAGCGCGATCCCTCCAGTCCCATCATACGAAGCCCCTTGAAGGTGATCCGCCGCTGGTGAAGGTTCACGCAACCCACCGGCGGGGTGCTTTTGTAGCGGATGTCATGATTGCCCCGCACGTAATAGAGCGGTGTATCCAGCTGTTCACGGATGGAGGAAAGATATTCCGGCGGCAAATCACCGCAGCTCAGAACCAGTTCAACACCATCGAAAGCACGGGCGTCAAACCGTTCGGACAATTCAGGAACCACCATGTCAGAGATACCAAGAACCTTCATGGACACTTATTTACCCTTTTCGTTGAAAGTTGTAAACGTCCCTTGACGCAGAAGCCTCCTATCGACCATATTTACCTTAATTGCAATCACCTTTAGCCCGTCACCGGCAAGGAGGACACCCATGCCCCGGAAAGTACCCGCCGACTACGCAGCCCTGGACCGGCCCGATGTTCTGATGTTTCTCTTCCATCCACGCAAATCAGCCGGACCTGCACATGGCACGGAACGTTTCCAGGAGGTCCTGATCCCGGTGGAAGGCGACGTTGGCGTCGGTGCCCGGTTTCATATGGCCCACACTAGCGGTCCCAGCATTCTCTTTTTTCACGGCAATGGCGAAATCGTTTCCGATTACGACGATATCGCTCCGATGTTCAACCGATTGGGCATCAACTTCATGGCCGTGGACTACCGGGGCTACGGATGCTCCGGCGGCAGCCCGACAGTGTCCACCATGATGACCGACTGCCATCGAATCCTGGATTTTGCCGAAAAATGGAAAACGGAAAACGGGTTCGCCGGTCCGCTGATCGTTATGGGCAGATCCCTTGGAAGCGCCTCCGCACTGGAATTGGCCGACGCCAGCGGGGACCGGATAGATGGGCTGATTATCGAAAGTGGATTTGCATGGGCAGGACCGCTGCTGCGGCTGTTAGGCGTGGCCCCGGAACGGATCGGATTCGATGAGGCCAGTGGGTTCGCCAATGTGGATAAAATCAAAACCTTCACCAAACCGACCGTGATCATTCACGCCGAGTTTGATCACATCATACCCTTTAGCGATGGCCAAACGCTGTTCGAAGCCAGTGGTGCCGAGGACAAGGTTTTGGTCAACGTGCCGGGCGCCAACCACAACGACATCTTCATGCGCGGCCTCGATCGCTACCTGGAGGCAATTGCCGGCCTGGCGGAAAAACTCTCCTGAGTATCAGGAAAAAAGATGCTCGCAATCGATTTCAGGTCCGGGTATCCCCTTCTGCACCCGGACCTGACCTTTTTGCGGATCTTTCCATCACGACACGGTTTCTTTCACCTGAATGCTCTCCAACCGGACCATGGCTGCCCGGCTGACGCCTGGGTCGTCATCCTTTTCGGCGATCTGCTCGAGCAGCTTGCTGTCCTTGAGCCGTTCCACCGCCCGTTTGCGCACTTCGGGGTTGGAATGCTGCCAGCGGGGGACGAAAATATCGGAAAATTTCATGGTGTGCCTCCTTACCTTGAGGAGTTGCCTCAGAATGTCTCCGTCACATTGCTTTCGGGCACGTCGCGCGCATGGGCACGGCATGCCAGCCAGCAGGCCGAGGGGACAGTTCCCTTGCCGATCAAGCGCTCCCGGAAACCATGCCGGACTTCCGGGAGCCGGATAGGCACATCTTTATAATTGTTTTCATTGCCAACA
>JAGTUY010000291.1 GCA_018224455.1 Desulfosarcina sp. | reverse complement strand
TTCAGCATCCAGGGGAAAAAAAACAACAGCGCCAGTGCGACACCTAACATTTTGGGCACAAACACCAGGGTCATTTCATTGATCTGGGTGGCGGCCTGGAACATGCTCACCAGCACGCCGGTAATCAAACCCACCGCCAGCATGGGTGCGGCAAGATAGATGGCTGTTTTAATGGCCTGCATGAAAAAGCCGGTTATAAATTCAGGGGTCATGGGAGAACTCTCCTTCAGGAAAAGCTTTTTACCAGTGATCCGACGATCAGGTGCCAACCGTCGGCAAGCACAAAAATCATCAGTTTAAAGGGCAAAGAGACCATAATCGGCGGCAGCATCATCATGCCCATGGACAGCAAAACGCTGGCCACCACCATGTCGATGATCAAAAAGGGTACGTAGAGCATGAAACCGATCTGAAAGGCGGTCTTCAACTCACTGATGATAAAAGAGGGGATCAGCACGGTGGTGGGTACCTCGCCGATGTTGGCAGGGCGCTGCATCTTGGCCACGTTGACCAGCAGGGCCAGATCCTTTTCCCGCGTCTGGGAAATCATGAAATTGCGGATGGGCCCCAATGCCCTGTCCAGGGCCTGCGTCTGATTGATCTCCTTGGTGATGAGCGGCTGGAGGGCCTCCTGGTTCACCTGCTGCCAAACCGGGGCCATCACGTAAAATGTCAGGAAGAGTGACAGGCCGATCACCACCTGGTTGGGCGGCAGTTGGTTGGTCCCCAGGGCCTGGCGAAGCAGCGAAAAAACAATCGCGATGCGGGTAAACGAGGTCAGCATGATCAGGATCGATGGCGCCAGGGAGAGCACCGTCATGAGAAGAAACAGCTGCATGGCCACAGCCACCTGGCCCTGATCTCCCGCTTGGTCCAAACCGATGCTGATCAGCGGTGCAGGCGTCTGCCCCCATGCGCTGCCGGCCGGGGCGGCCAAACCAATCAGCAGGACGGCCAGCAGGCCCAGCAGGACGGCTGTTTTTTTTCTCCGGGGCCGTTTATGGACCTGCCGCAGCGTGTGCGTCTTGATCACAGGTCTTCCTTTCTCTTGAACCCGTTGCCGATTTTTTTCAATCGATCGGATAGTATCGGCCCGAAAGATGTCGACGCACCAGGCGGCGCCTCCTGCTGGACGATATCTTCGTCCAGCGTATCCAGCAGATTGATGCGATCACCGGAAATGCCCAATACCAAAACCTTTCCCGGTACGCGAACCAGTGAAATGGTTTTTTTGACACCCATGTAATGGCTTTCCAGCACCTGTATCCGTTTCCCACCGGCAGCGCCCATTCGTTGGCTGGTCAGCCGCCTGATCCCGTATAAAAGAAAAAGAATCATCGCCAGCACCACGCCCAGCGAGGCGATCATTTTCAACCCGGCGGTAATCATGTCAGGCGTCCCGTTCATCCTAATTTCTCCACCCGTTCGACGGGACTGATCACTTCGGTAAGACGAATACCGTACTTTTTATTCACCACCACCACGTCACCCTTGGCAACCAACCGGTTGTTGGCCAGAATGTCAAGCGTATCGCCGGCCTCCTTGGGCAGTTCAATCACAGAGCCCTGGCCCAGTTTGAGCAGATCATTGATCAGCATTCTGGTCCGCCCCAGCTGGATGGTGATCTCTAAAGGGATGTCCAACAGCAGGTCCAGGTTGTCATTTACGCCTGCGGGTCCCTTGGCACCGGTGTTGGAAAACGCCGCCGGTCCAACCGTCGCTGCCGGCGAGCCCGCTGGGTTCCCGCCGGTGGCATGCCCGGACGGTGCGCGCTTCTTTTGTTCGGCCATCGATTATCCCCTTCCCTGGTCCTGATCGATCACTTCGGTGATCTGAACGGCCTTGCTGCCCTTGACGACACCGGGCATGCCCAGATATTTGGGAACGCGCTGAATGTTCACAATCACATGGTTCTGGGGGCCGGTGTTTAGTCGAAGAATGTCATCAACTTCAAAATTTAAAATATCCTCCACCGAATAGACGGTTTTTCCCAATTCCGCGACGATGTTCACCTCTGTGCGCCCCAGCAGTGTGCGGATCTCATCACCAAATGAACTGGCCCGGTCTTTCTCGCGAAGGTAGCTGGAGCTCAACTGCTCCTTGATGGGTTCGAGCATGAGATAGGGCATACACAGGTGAATATTGCCCGAAAACCCTTCCGTGCTGATCGCGCAGACAACGATGACCAGTTGGTCGCCGGGATTGACCAGGTAAACGAACTCAGGTTTGGTTTCAATTTTTCGCAGCGCCAGACGGATGCGATAAGCGTCTGCCCAGGCGGTCTCCAGATCTTTTAGCACAGCCATGGCAATCCGCTGCAGCATTCGCCGCTCGATCAGGGTGAATTCACGAATTTTATCCATCGGCTTTCCATCACCGCCGAACATACAGTCGATCAGGGAGAAAACCAGGTTGGGTTCAAAGGCCATGAGCGCCGATCCGATCAGGGGCTCCATGCCGAAAGTGACAAACCCGGTGGGAGTCGAAAAAGCCTTGATGAATTCCCCGAATTTGACGGTTTCCCGTGAGATGGCCTTAACGGTCATGGTCCGTTGAAAGAGGCTGGACAGAGATCCTTGGAACAAATTGACAAACTTGTCGTAAACTTCTTCCAGCGCATCGAACTGCCCGCGCTGCATGATGTTCTGGGCGGTGAGGTCATACGAGCGAACCTCGACGGCGACGTCCTGCTTCTCTTCGGCGACATCGATCTCTCCGCTGTCCATTGCTGTCAGCAGCGCATCGATTTCCTCTTGTGAAAGGATCTGGTCGGCCATGGTCGATTCCTATTGTACGACAAACTCAGTGAAGTAAATGTTGTTTACCCGGCCCTTGGTCATCAGGGTATTGATTTTTTCCATGACCTGGTTGCGCAGGGCTATTTTTCCATCGGTGGTGCTGACATCGTCATAGGTCTTGGTGGCCAGGATCATCAAAACGGCATCCCGAATCTGGGGCAGCCGGCTTTCAAGCGTGGCCACCGATTCCGAATCGCTGAGCTCCAACGCCATGGTGGCCCGGAGGTATCGCTTGCCCCCGTTGCCCGCCAGGTTTACAATCATGGTATCCAGCGTATACAGGGGGCCAATCACATTTTCATCTTCTTCAACGGGCATCTCAGCCACCTTCGACGGATCCAGGGGTATCTGGGAAATCTTGTTCCAAAGGATGAAAAAGCCGGCACCCACCACGCCCATGAAAAGAACAGCTGTCGCAATGATGATGATCAACACTTTTTTCGACATTCGTCACCCTCCGCCGAATGGTTATATATCGCTTGAGAACACTGAATGAATGATTGTTTGAGATGGAAATAAGCATGTTGCATGCCATCTTATTTCAGATCGTCGAGTAATCGAGAGGATCAAAGAAACACGGGCACACCGGGTCAACCCCGCCGGTGGGATTGATCGGTATGGCGCCGGCACCCCAAAAACCGACGCATAATCCCGGCACGATAAAAAAGAAGCGGCGTTAGGCGGATCTTAAAGGGCGGAAAGAGTGTCAATAATCGCAGGAAAGAGTCAAGGCGTTGACAGCGGCCCGTCGGCGTCATGCGACGGGGATAATGAATCCGGGTGCCACAAATATGGAGGTCTGCCGGCTGTGGACAATGTTCGTAAAGGCTGTTGTCACCAGCCGGCATGCTTATGGGTAACGGAAGTTAACGCTTGATATTCAGCAACTCGGCCAGGATCTCGTCGCTGGTGGTAATGACCTTGGAATTGGCCTGAAACGCCCGCTGGGTGGTGATCATCTCGACAAATTCGGTGCCCAGGTCCACGTTGGACATCTCAAGGGTGCTGGGGGCAATCGAGCCCATGCCGGCTGAGTTCGTCGGTCCGATAAGGGCTTGGCCGGAGGCCAGCGACTCCGCATATAGATTGCCGCCCTGCTTGGCCAACCCCGAATAACTGGCAAAATCTGCCAGAGCGAGTTGTGCAAAGGGGATCATCGAGCCGTTGGAATAGATGCCGGTAAAATAGCCAGCCTCATCAACCGAGACGGATTGCAGGCTTCCGGAAGGATATCCGTCCTGCGTCTGGGCCGTCTTGCTCGACTCGG
>JAGTUY010000290.1 GCA_018224455.1 Desulfosarcina sp. | reverse complement strand
CGATCATGATAACGTATTACAAAAAATATATCGATCAAGGTGAAATTATGCAAACAGTTACAGTTTCTCCAAAATATCAAGTTGTTATCCCAAAGCTCATACGAGAAACAATGCAATTACGCCCAGGACAAAAATTAAGGGTCATTGAATATGAAGGTAGGATTGAACTGATTCCAGATAGAGATATTTCAGAACTTCGAGGATTCTTAAAAGGAATTAATACAGATTTTGAGCGCGAGGATGATCGTCTATGAATATTGTCGACTCCTCTGGGTGGTTGGAATACTTTGCGGGCGGACCGCATTCGGCAAATTTTTCTTCTCCTTTAATGGACGCTTCCTCTCTCGTTGTGCCTGTCATTACTATCTATGAAGTGTTTAAAGTGGTATTGCGTGAAGCCGGTGAGGACGAAGCATTGCAGTCAGTAGCTGCGATGCAAAAAGGAAAAATTATTGATCTCACTATGAACTTGTCTATGAGCGCAGCAAAAATAAGTATGCAATATAATCTGCCGATGGCTGACAGTATAATTTTCGCCACTGCCAAAATGCATCAGTGTGACATTTGGACTCAAGACGCGCATTTCATAAATTTACCAAGAGTAAAATATTTTTCGAAAATACCCTCAGGCCAACATCAGCCTCCAGCAGACCGCTGATAGGTCGTCGCGGCTGCTGGGGCCAGCGTTATCGCGCCGAGAAGGAGACTACTAAAGCCCATTGAAGGGTCTCTTCGGTTCGACCCTGCTTGGAAGCCAGGCATTTGACCCCCTATGGATTTTGGGCGTCTGGTTTTTTGTTCTCATTTTCGGTCCTACGGTCTTTCTGATTAAACTGACAACCAATGCCATCGGGCAGTACCTGCTCTATCTTCTGCCAATGAGCCTCTATACTGCACCGGGGTGTCGAAGGCAGTTGGATCGGTTCATGGACGGTATTTTAATGGGCCTGGTGGATGAGTTGGGCACCGTTTGTGGCCGCGTCCATTGCCACTGCCTTTCCAATGATGATCCTACTTCTGCTGGTCACCTACGGGACATTCAAAGGCTTAAACCAGGCAAAGTTATTGGAAGTGCCACCGGCATCAGCGACCCGTCCGGATGCTATAGTTACCAAAGCGGATGGGGATTCAGGTTCGCAACCAATATAGAAGACAGCAAACCATTACTTCCAAATCTGAACCTAAAAGGAGGGCCATGATGAGCCAACAGGCTGAAGCTAACTTTAACAAGGGAATTTTTTTGGAAAAGGAAGCTCATTTCGAAAAGGCCAAAGCCACGTATGAGGACATCCTGCAACATGCAACAGACGAAACCATCCGGGAAAAGGTCCGATGGCGAATGGAAGACATGGACGATCTGATCGCCGAGAAGGCGATCTACCACCGCATCGATGAAAACGGCAAACGGGTGCTGACCGACATCGGCATGAACATCGCCGAGAACCAGACCCTCATGGACATCCTCATGGAGGCCGATGCCATCGATTTCGACAATGAGACGGCCATTTTCATTCCCCTCAAGCGGGACTATATCGACCGTTGCCTGGAGCAGGTTCCCCAAGAGATGCCCGGTGATCCGGGTAAAAACACCTTCGGCACGGGTGCCACGCCGCCCTTTCTCAAGCGCGCCACCGACGATGAACTGCGCGCGGCCAGTCGGGATGAATACGCGCGCATCGCCCAGGTGGTGGGTGAACAGCAGGATGTGGTGGGCATCTTCAGCCTGCCGGTGGCCAATGACAAGAGCATTTCGCTCTTCGAGATCGCTCAATTGATGGAGCAGCACTTTCCCGGGCTCAAGATGATCGCCACCAATAAGATGGCCGACGACGAGGTCGCCTTTCTGAAGGGCAAGGACCATTGGGTCGACGGCACCAGCCTGATCACATCGCTGGCACCCATGAACACCATGGTGGGGCCTTTTTTGCGCAGCGCGCGCACTGGCAACAACCTGCTGTTGTTGGACCTGACCATTGCCGGTATGTCCGGTGGCGGCAGCCCGGAATCCCTGCTGACCCAGATCCATGCCCAGGTGTTGTTCATGATGGTGATTGCCCAAACGGTGAATCCCGGCGTATTCTGCATGCACGGTGGAATTCCCGGCGTCACCGAAATGGGCGGTGACCTCTCCTACAGTTCGCCGCATCAGCCACTGATCAACGGCGCCATGGCACGGGTGAACACCTGGATCACCGGATTTCCGTCAGCCCAATCCGGCGGCAGCACCAGCCTGACCGACGTGACCCTTCAGGCGGTATCCGAGTCGGAATTGAGCCGCAACTCATTGCGCAAATACGGGGTGCACATTGTACGACACGCAATGGGTGCTTTGGGAAGCCTCAATTTCTTCAGCTTGGAAAAATTCCTGGAAGACTGCGAACGCGAGCGCCGCTCCAAACACCTTTTCGAGGAGAGTCCCAAGGATCGCGGTGTCATTCCCATGTACTTTCCGGCCGATGACCAAGCCTTGGCCGGCATCCGCGAGATTGCCGAAAAGGGCAACCCCAAGAGTGCCGACCACACGCTGAAGAATGTGGATGCCTTCCGCCTCTGGGAGAACTCAATCAACGAGGCTGCCAAAAAGAAGCTTTACTACCCACAACTCAACGATACGGTCATCGAGATTATCAGCCGTGGGGAAATGATACCTTAACTTCAGACATTGTGGAATGCACATGATGTATGAAAGGAATAATATCCAGCAATCCCCGAATCAGAAAAGTCTTTGTTTGTCGTACTGCGATCTAAAGAACCCATGAACATGAAAGCACGCCAAGTCATTGTCATCGGCGGCGGCCCGGCAGGATTGATGGCTGCGGGGCAGGCGGCTGAAGCAGGTGCGGATACACGTCTGCTTGAAAAAATGAAACGGACCGGCCTCAAGCTTTGTATTACCGGGAAGGGCCGCTGCAACATCACCAATATTGCCGAAGTGTCCGATTTCATTTCCCGTTTCGGCAAGACGGGCCCTTTTCTCCGCCAGGCCTTCGCCCGTTTTTTCAATGGCGAACTCATGGCCTTTTTCAATGCGCTGGGCCTGGACCTGGTCACCGAAAGGGGCGGGCGTGTCTTCCCGGCAAGCGGCAAAGCGCCGGATGTTCATCGGGCGCTTTTGCGATGGAGTCAAACGTCCGGGGTCCGGATCATCCATTCCGCTGCTGTGACCAACCTGCTGACCCGCCATGGACGCATCGCCGGCGTGCTTTCTCAGGGCAGGGAAATCGCCTGTGATGCCGTTGTTCTGGCAGCGGGAGGGGCCTCTTATCCGGCTACCGGATCGACCGGAGACGGTTACCGCCTTTCCGAATCCGCGGGGCATACGATCGTCCCGGCCCGCCAGGCGCTGGTCCCGCTTGAAACCGCCGGAGACGAAGCCAAACGGATGGCCGGACTCAATCTTCGCAATGTCCTCACCCGGATGCTGATCGACGGCCGGAAGAAAAAAGAACATTTCGGTGAGGTCGGGTTCACCGACTTCGGCATCACCGGACCATCGATTCTTGCCCTGAGCGGCGGCGCCGTTGACAGCTTGAACAGCGGGCACAAGGTGGTCTTTTCCATCGATCTCAAACCCGCGCTTGATGAAAAAAAACTGGATGCGCGTCTTCAGCGCGACATTGCTTCACAGGGGATCAAGCCAATCAGCAGCCTTTTGCGGGGGTTGATCCCCCGGGAAATGGTTCCGGTATGCCTCTTATGCATCGATATCCCTGCCGAGCGCACGGCCTGCCTTATCTCTGCCAAAGAACGCAGACGCCTTCGGACCTGGCTCAAGGATTTCCGGCTGGAAGTAACGGAATGCAGGCCTTTTGCCGAGGCGATTATTACCGCTGGCGGCGTGGACACGCGGGAGATTGACCCGCGGACCATGCAATCCAGGAAAACAAAGGGGCTTTTTTTTGCAGGAGAGCTGATCGATATACAGGCCGATACCGGTGGGTACAATCTGCAGGCGGCATTCTCAACCGGCTGGCTAGCGGGACGAAGCGCCGCAAGGCTGTCATAACCACCATACGTAGTGAACCCATGCGCATGTCAGCACCAACGCGAAGACCCACTTGCGCCAGCGCCGATCCCCGCTATGCCTGAACTTCCCGAAGTGCAAAGCGTCGTCGATGCCCTGCGGGGCAAGATCATCCCCGGTTGCCGGATTTCCGGTGCAGCGGTGTACTGGACCAAAACCATCGCCGAACCGGACCCTGCGGACTTCTGCAGGACAATCAACGGTCGAACGATCCGGCAGATCAACCGCCGCGGCAAATATATCCTGTTTGATCTTTCCGGTGGCCTGACCCTGATGATCCACCTGCGCATGACCGGACGGCTGAACTGGGAGCCCCGGGAACAGCTGCGCAACAAACATGAGCATGTGGTCCTGGGCGTTGGCGAGACACACAGCCTGCGCTTTCATGACACCCGCAAGTTCGGCCGGGTGTGGCTGACCGCCGCGCCGGAGAAGATTCTGGACCGACTGGGCCCCGAACCGTTGGACGAGACCTTCACGGTCGAACGGTTGTCGGCGATGCTGCAGACGACCAATCGCCAGATCAAGCCTCTGCTGCTGGACCAGCATTTTCTCGCCGGCCTGGGCAATATATACGTCGATGAAGCGCTATGGGAGTCTATGATTCACCCGCAGCGCACCAGCCGTTCGCTCACCGTTCATGAGGCCGGGAACCTGCATCGGGCGATTCCGCATGTCCTGAAAAAAGGGCTTAAAAACCTGGGCACGTCCCTGGGCAAGGGCAAGAGCAACTTTTACCTGCCGGGCAACCGACCGGGGAGGAACGCCGACGCACTCAACGTCTTTCGCCGCACGGGCAGGGACTGTCCACGCTGCAGCAGCACGATCCTGCGCATCGTCGTGGCCCAGCGAAGCAGCCATATCTGCCCTGATTGCCAGAAAAAACAGCCTTGATCATACGGTCAAGCAGGAGACATATAGCCTAAAGGCATGGCGACATGCGCCGCGTGGGTCAGCGCTTCAACTTCAGGGAAGACGGCGCACGGCTGCCGGTATCCTTTAGAATATCCTGGATGACTGCTTTGAGAATGTCGATGCTTTGGCCATTTTTCTCAACCAGAAAGATGTTTCCAGCCTTAAAAGCGGAGATGTCGTCGTTTCCCCGTATGGAGAAGAGTACCACCGGCAGTTGAGGAATCCGGTTTGCGATCTTACCGGCTGTCTCGATCGCCTCCATACCCGGAAAATCTGGATCCAGAACGAGCAGGTCGATCCGGCTTCGGCCGTAAATCAGTTTCATCAAATCCTTTGCGTTTTCTGCATTGAAGACATGGTATCCGCCGGCCGACAGTTCGCGTCTGAGAAAGCGCCTGATGTTTGGATTTCGTTCAGCGATGAGAATGGTATTGCGTTTTCCCATGGTCAATTCTCTGAAAATGGTCCGGCAGGCCGATATACCGTCCGAGGTTCAGGCTCAAAAAGAGACCCCGGGCGGCAACTGGGTCATGTCCAGGGTCAAATCGAACTCGCCGGAATGATCGCCGCGCTTGATGGTGAAACCAAGCTTGCGGCCCAATGCCAGCATGCCTTTGTTCTCGGCCAGCACGGTCCCCCAGATGATTCTGAACCGGCGCTCCCGGGCGATGTTGAGGCAGGTGGCCAGCAGGTTGGCCCCGATTCCCTTGCCGTGCCAGGGGTCTCCCACCAGAACGGCGAATTCCGCATCCTTCAGGTTGTGCTGAAGGATGACGCGGCCGGCCCCCAGCATTTTTTCCGATGGACCCGATTCCAAAATGGCCACCAGTGCGATCTCCCGGTCGTAGTCGACCTGCGTGAAACGGGCCAGCATGGTGGATGACAGCTGTTTCATGGGAGAAAAAAACCGGTAGTAGATGCTCTGGGGAGAAAGGGTGTCGAACAGTTCCACCAGCAACGGGGCGTCATCCGGGCGGATGGGGCGGACCAGGATTTCGCCGAAGTCCGCATCCTTCTTGACCCCCAGAATTAATTCACAGTCCGGTGTGCGGATCATGGGCTGTATGGTCACACCGTCGATTTTAGCCTGAGGGAAGGCGGTGCGGGCGTTGGTGACCATATCG
>JAGTUY010000289.1 GCA_018224455.1 Desulfosarcina sp. | reverse complement strand
TGTCTTTGTCAATATTATTTTTAGATTTTAAATGATAACCAAGGTGTATTAAAATGAAAATTCATCGTATCGATGCCAGAGATCTGCCGGATCTGTGGTTTCAGGCAGTGCATGATATTCTTGATGAGGGCTACCGGTTTAAAATAGACCGCGGTTCTTACGCCGGTCAGACGCGACTTGAATACGACTACTTTATCGGTCATGTGAAATATCCCGACACCTTGCCATTAATTCCTGATATTCCCCCATCTTGTGGTATCCCGAATCCGGTTGAGGAGGCTTATATTTTTGGGGGAGAGGGATACAACCGCTCGTATGTCGAATATCTGATGACCGGACACAAAGAACCCGGAGAATCCTACACATATGGTGAGCGGTTGACGCGTGTGCCTGTTACCGGGGATAAACTTCGCTGGTGGAAAGAAAAAAAACGAGACATCATCGATGATAGGGATGTCGATGGAAAAATCGTATTTGAAGAAAATGGATCGGTTTATCTGAATCAGATAGAATGGATCATAGATACCTACAAGCGATTCGGATTCCGGAATAATCAGATGGTGCTCCAGGTGGCCCACCCGTCCGATGTAACCCTGCTCGATCCACCCTGTTTGCGATCGATAGATACACGCATACAGGATGATACCCTTCACTTTATGGTTTACTTCCGATCCTGGGATTTGTGGGGGGGGATGCCGGCCAATTTGGCGGGTATTCAGAATCTAAAGGAATACATGGCCGGTGAAATTGGCGTCAAGGATGGAGAAATGATCGTTGAAAGTAAAGGCCTTCACCTTTACGGGTATGCTGAAGAATTGGCGAAACTTCGTTGTTTAAAGCAATCCTGAGGTTCAATAAATGATAATCCTGAAAGATTGTCTCTTTTTTATACCCGAAAAAGGTTTTTAAAAATCAATGTTTCCCGGGGTTCGGGGGAATGGAATAACATCCCTGATATTGGACACCCCGGTAACCAGCATCAACAATCGCTCAAATCCCAGTCCAAATCCGCTGTGGGGAACCGTCCCGTAGCGCCTTGAGTCCAGATACCACCAGTAGTTCTCCTTGGAAAGCCCAAACGCAGCCATTCGCTTTTCCAGTACGTCCAATCGCTCTTCACGCTGACTGCCGCCGATCAATTCACCGATCCTCGGAACAAGAATATCCATGGCGCCGACCGTTTCGTCGTCATCGTTCAGGCGCATATAAAATGGCTTGATGGTTTTGGGATAGTCATAAATAATTAACGGTTTTTTGAAATGCGTTTCGGTCAGATAGCGCTCGTGTTCGGATTGAAGATCGGATCCATAGGCCAGCGGATACTCAAAAGATTCCTTGGATCCGATCAAAATATCGATGGCCTCTTTGTAGGGAAGACGGAAAAAATCAGAAAAAATTATATTTTCAAGTGTTTTAATCAACGACGTGTCAACGAAACGAGCAAATAAATCAAGGTCTTCCGAACAGTTGTCGATAATAAAGCCGACAAGATGCTTGATCATGGCTTCACCTAAATCCATGTTGCCGGCCAGGTCGCAAAAAGCCATTTCCGGTTCAATCATCCAAAACTCAGCCACATGACGGCTGGTATTGGAATTTTCAGCTCGGAAGGTGGGACCAAACGTGTAAACATCCCCCAAAGCGAGGGCAAACATTTCAGCGGAGAGTTGGCCGGAAACGGTAAGATTGGACTCCTTGCCGAAAAAATCCTTGGCGGAATCTATTTTTTCGTCAGGTGTCATTGGCATGCAGGGATTCAGCGTCGTTACGCGAAAGAGTTCTCCGGCACCTTCACAGTCTGATCCGGTAATTACCGGGGTGTGAATATAGCGGAATCCCCGATCCCTGAAGAATTGATGAACGGCCCAGGACAGTTCGGATCGGATCCTGAAAATAGCCCCATATTTATTGGTCCGCGGCCTTAAGTGGGCAATGGTTCTTAAATACTCATCCGTATGGCGTTTCTTCTGTAATGGAAACGTCTCGGGCGCCAAGCTGATAATCGCTAGCCTTGTCGCCCGGACTTCCCATTTCTGGCCGCCACCCGGGGAAGGAACGAGGCTTCCCCGCACGGCCACTGCCGATCCGGTGGTCAGTTTTTTTATTTCAATGTAGTCGGGCACGTTTTCCTCAACCACGATCTGCATGTTTTTCAGGCAGGAGCCGTCATTGACCTCGAGAAAGGAAAAATTTTTTGAATCGCGCTTCGTTCTGACCCATCCGTTAATCAGTAAATTATCAATGGGCGCGTCGGCTTTAAGCAGTTCGACAATTTTTTTTCTGGTCATGATCCCTTTTCCTTCATAATTGTGTTTACCTAGTAACGTTGACCGTGGCGCTGAACGACAAGCACCACCGAAGGCTTGTTGCGGTTTTTAATGATGGCCGCCTTAAAATCTGCCCCGTTTTCCACCCGGTTTTCATCGATCTGGCGGATAATATCTCCGGGACTTACGCTCAGCTGGTCCAGATGGGAACCCCGATTCATTTCTATGATCAGCACCCCTGTGTGCGCGTTCGGGAAAAAAAATCTCGCAAGACCGTATCTAACCGGGGATCTAGGCCATATCCTGAAAACGGACTGGAATTCTTGCGGATTTCATATTGTGAACTTATATTGAACACTGGCGGGCTTGCTTTTCGAACCGCCAAGAAGACATTGTTTTCCCGTGTTTCAATGCCGCAAGGGCCGTTTTGCCAGGTGATAAGAAGCATCATCAACGGTCCCGCATACCGGAGCAGGGATCTTATTGCTCGGTTGCGTGGGGCAGCGTATTTTTTCATTTTAAGGCGTTTCCTTAACAAGGAATTAGGTTAAGAAACATACCATGAGCGAAACATCCATTCAAGATATCCTGCCGCTGGTCCAGATGCCCAGCCGCTACTTGGGCAGCGAAACCAATCGCGTTATAAAACCCTGGGATAAGACCCCGCTGCACGTCGCCCTGGCTTTTCCCGATCTATACGAAATAGCCACATCACACTTCGGTATTCAGATTTTATATGGGATGCTCAACGCTCGGGAGGATATCCTGGCGGAGCGGGTCTTCGCGCCGGCAGTGGATATGGAGGCGCAGCTTCGCAAAAACAAGCTGCCCTTGTGTTCCCTGGAGTCTGAAACGCCGCTGAAAAATTTTGATATTCTCGGTTTCAGCCTGCTTTACGAGCTGAACTACACCAACATGGTGAATATGCTCGATCTGGCCGGCATTGCCTTCTTTGCCGAACAGCGAAGAGAGAAGGATCCGTTTGTTATCGGCGGCGGCCCATGCACCTGCAATCCTGAACCCATCGCCGATTTTTTTGATGCGCTTGTGGTGGGCGACGGTGAAGCCGTGATTTTGCAGATGACCGATGCATGGCAAGCATGGCGTCGATCGGACAGCAATAAAAGGGACGCATTACTCCATCGCTGGTCTCAGATAAAAGGGGTCTACATTCCCTCTTTTTTCGACGTTTCCATCGATGCCGGTGGCAGACAGCGGTTAATGCCAAAAAAATCATCGCACCACCAGGTTGAACGGGCGGTTGCTTCAGACCTGAACGCTGAACCCCTTCCATCGACACCCATCATTCCTTTCGGCAGGCCTGTTCATGATCGGCTGCGTGTGGAAATAGCCAGGGGGTGCACCCGAGGCTGCCGATTCTGTCAGGCGGGAATGATCTATCGACCGGTACGCGAACGTCACCCGGAAGCGGTCTTGTCTTCGGTCAGCCAGTTGTTGAAGGAGAGCGGATATGAAGATCTCAGCCTGCTGTCACTGAGCACGGGGGATTATTCGTGTATCGCCCCGCTGATGAAAAAAATCATGGATGTCGGCGCCAAGAACAGGGTGGCCGTATCGTTGCCGTCCTGACGGGCCGGCTCGCTTACACCCGAATTGATGGAACTGATCCGAAAGGTCCGGAAAACCGGCTTCACCATTGCACCGGAAGCAGGGAGCCAACGCCTGCGGGATGTGATCAATAAGAATATCACGGAAAAAGATATCGTCGAGACCGTCGAAAATGCCTTTTCTCTGGGTTGGAAGTTGATCAAACTCTATTTCATGGTTGGCCTTCCCAGCGAAACGCAGGCGGATATCGAAGCCATTGCGGCACTTGTGAAACGGCTGAAAGCCTTTGCCAAAAAACAAGGACGAATTCAAAAAATAAACGTCAGTGTCGCCACATTCGTGCCCAAACCGCACACGCCCTTTCAGTGGGAACCCCAGATCAGCCTGGAAACGGCACTGGAAAAGATTAACTGGTTGAAGGACAACCTGAAACTGCCCGGTGTCCAGGTAAAATGGCAGGACCCCCGGGTCAGTGTGATCGAAGGTGTCTGGGCCAGAGGCGATCGAAGGCTGAACAAGGTGCTGATCGACGCATGGCGCAGTGGTTGCCGGTTTGATGGGTGGACGGATTTTTTCGATTATGACCGGTGGATGACGGTTTTCGAAGCCAATAGGATAAATCCCCGGCACTACACGGATGGAATTTTCGATACCGATCAGCAGTTGCCATGGGATCATATCGATATTGGCGTGGAGCGCTCTTTCTTGATCGAAGAAAAGGCCCGGGCGGCAATCGGAAAGATCACCAGCGACTGTCGAACCGGGTCCTGCAGTGGATGCGGCGTTTGCGATTTTGAGTCGATTAAACCGGTTTCTTTTCATGATCATAAAAGACTTTTTTCAACGCAGGGACCGTTGCCTGGGCCGCAGCCGTCAGAAACAGACGTCAAGTATGTGGTTAATTTCAAAAAAATGAAATCGTCACGGTTTTTAGGGCATCTCGAGATGGCAAAAATTTTTATCAGAAGCCTGCGGCGGGAGAGCGTCCCGTTGAAATATTCCAACGGGTTTCATCCCATGCCAAGCGTCTCCTTTGGAGATACGTTACCCATGGGAATGCAAAGCGAAGATGAACGGATGCTGGTTACGCTGACCGAACCCATCGATTCGCGTGAACTGATTTCACGGTTGCGCCGGCAAATGCCCGACGGTCTGGAAATCATCAGTTGTTCTCCCTATATCAAAAACAAGGCCCTGGAACGAATCGACAAACAACATTATTGGGTGGAACTAAAAGATGGCTTTTTCATGCAAAAAGATTTAGCTTGGTTTGCTGGGCAACAAAGCGTGACGATTGAAAGAAAAAGCAAGAAAGACAAGCTGGTTGTCGTTGATTTAAAAAAGGCGGTTTCTGAAATCAGGCTGTTGGACGACCATCATGTCGTTATGACCCTTGGAACGGATAACAACCTGATGGTTAGGCCGGGGCTCGTGATGAAAACGGTTTTTAAATTAAGCAAGCTGCAGATTCTGACCGCGATAATCACCAAAAGAAAAACGAATTATGTCTAAAAAGATCATCATCAACGTGGCAGACCACGAAACCCGGGTCGCTCTCGTGGAAGACGAAACGATTGTTGAACTTTTCATTGAAAGAAAGGGAAGCCGAGACAATACCGGCAATATCTATAAAGGCCGGGTTCAGCGGGTGCTTCCGGGAATGCAGGCGGCCTTTGTAGACATTGGGTTGAACCAGGCCGCCTTTATTTATGTGGATGATGTAATCCGCGATAAGCATGCAGATATCGAAGGCCATTTTATTTGCAAGGATGTTGAGGAAGACGGATTTTCTGACGACGACGACGACGATCATCAGCCGATCCTCATCCCCAAAGAAGAAAAAGAGAAAATTGAAGATCTTATCACCG